>CAYZUV010000031.1:3482-16562 GCA_964481245.1 uncultured Pseudomonadales bacterium | reverse complement strand
ATCTCATCGACCAACGGGTGTTTTGCAAATTGTTGGCGAAAAGCCTCGGCCGCCAATCCACCCGACTGACTGGGAATCACTTCGATCACGATCGGTAGCGGGTTCTCATCGAAGGCATTGAGGATGTCCGCCATACCGGTCTTCTCAGCAAACTCTGCAAGTGCATCCTCCCTGGAGATGAGCTTCGCCCGCACCACCCCGGGAGCAGCTTCCATCTCGACGGTCAGCTTGCCAGCCTCCAGCGCCTTCGCCGAGGCTTTTAAATACACGCTGATGCTCGCTTGGCCCTGCCACTGACCCTCGTAAGCCGCTAGTTGACTTAGAAACGACAACAGGAAGACCGGTAACCCGAGTGCAATGCCCATCGCACCCCAGGTGCTAAGGCTACTCCATCGCTGGCTCCAGATTGACGCGAGCGAGCGAGCTGCCTCAAGGCGATGACGCTTAAGCCAAGCCTTCAGCACAACCAGCACGAAAATACCTCCCGCCCTGACTTGATCATGACTCAGGACTCGAATGAAACTGACCTGCGTCGAGATGCAGCCGACGATGACCTGAAGCTTCTACCAAGGCTATATCATGCGTTGCGATCAGGACGGTCACGCCTACTTGTTGGAAGAGTTCAAAGACGCCCATGATCTCTGCGCTCAGGGCTGGGTCCAGGTTCCCTGTGGGCTCATCCGCGAGTAGGAGGGGCGGCCTTGATACCACCGCGCGCGCGATGCCCACGCGTTGCTGCTCGCCACCCGATAATCGAATGGGCATTTGCTTGGCTTTGTCGTGCAGCCCGACCTTAGACAGCGCAGCACTGACCTTGCGAGTGATTTCCCTAGAATCAATTCCCTGAATCTCCAGAGGGAGCGCCACATTGTCAAAAACTGTTCGATCAAAAAGCAAATGATGATTTTGAAAAACAAACCCAATTTGACGTCGAAGGTGTGGGATGCGCCTTCGGGACAATCGCTCTAACGCTTGGCCATTGACTTCAATTCGTCCTCTGGTGGGCGTTTCGATGGCCATGATGAGCTTTAACAACGTGCTTTTGCCGGCGCCCGATGGCCCTGTCAGAAAGGCAAACTCACCTTCAGCCAAAGAAAAACTGAGGTTGGATAATGCGTCGTATCCTGCAACATAGCGTTTGGAGACCTGGTCAAATCGAAGCATTGATTACACCTTGTCACTCAGTGTCGTCGAATATCGCGTCGACGAAGCTCGTCGCGTCAAACGGTCGGAGATCATCCAAGGTCTCTCCCACACCAATAAAATGAATCGGCAAGGCCAGTTCTCGAGCAAGGGCAAACATCACACCGCCTTTGGCTGTGCCGTCAAGCTTGGTTACGATGAGCCCTGACACTGGGACACTCCGTTTGAACTCTCGAGCTTGCGCCAGTGCATTTTGGCCCGTTCCACCATCGATCACCAACAAGACCGCATGTGGCGCTGAATCATCAATTCGATTCACCACCCGAACTATTTTTTCAAGTTCTTGCATCAGGTTGGTCTTATTTTGTAACCGCCCTGCTGTATCCGCGATGAGCAGGTCGGCGCCTCTCGCCTTGGCACTGGTCACCGCATCAAAAATCACCGAGGCGCTGTCTGCTCCAGTTTGTTGCGCGACCACATCCACGTTATTACGCGCGCCCCAAGTTTTCAGTTGCTCCACTGCGGCGGCTCGGTAGGTGTCACCCGCTGCCAACATGACTTGCCGACCTTGTGCTTTGTAGAAGTGAGCGAGCTTGCCCGCGGTGGTTGTTTTACCAGCACCGTTGACGCCAACCATCAGGATGACCATCAGTCCCTGCTCGGGCGAAGAGAGCGGCAGCGCGCTGGGCGCGATCATATCCACAAGCGAGGCTTTGAGAGCTTGGCGCACCGCCTCGGCATCCTTAAGCGTTTTTCTCGACATCGATCGGGTTAGGGAATGAATAACCTCTTGGGTCACCGTCATGCCAAAGTCTGAGGTGATTAAAAGCGTTTCGATCTCATCAATGAGCGACTGATCTAACGCCTTGCCCACTGAAAACACTTCGCCCAAGCGAGACGAAAGACCCTCTCTTGTTTTCGTAAGCCCTTGCCTTAGCCGCGAGAACCAGCCTGGCTTGCCTTGGGGCGGTTCATCTGCAACATTGCTCATGGTGTGTCCTGTCGCCAAGGGTAAAAAGTGAAACAGCCGAAGATGGCCAACGTGCGAATTATCGGTGGTAATTGGCGACACCGCAAAGTGAACTTCCCGTCGAGCTATGACATTCGCCCGTCACCTGATCGAGTGCGCGAAACCTTATTTAATTGGCTACAAGGTGAGGTCGCTGGCCGACATTGCCTCGAGCCTTTTGCGGGCAGCGGCATACTCAGCTTTGAGGCACTGTCGAGAGGGGCAGCTCACGTTGCAATGAACGATCAAGAACCCGGGATAGCCCGCGTCCTCAGCGAAGAAGCCACAAGACTCGGCGCAGACCCGCTCAACTATCTCATCACCCGTCGTGATGGTTATGCCTTGATGAATGATCCGCCCAAGCAAACGCAGCTTGTTTTTCTTGATCCACCCTTCCACAGTGGACGGTATGGAGGCTTGTTTGAGTCCATTCGAGGATCGGGGGCATTCTCTCGTGAGGTCCTGATCTACGTCGAAAGCGGGCGCCCTCTAGATCAAAGCGAATTCGAACCCTTTGGTTTTCGCGCAATCAAATCCAAGCAAGCGGGCAGAGTGTCATTTGCCCTCTTTGCAAGGGGCGCTTAACAGACGGGTTCTGCCTAGGTATCATTTGCCGCTCCTTGAGATGGGCGCAGATATGAGAACAGTGCTTTACCCCGGGACCTTCAATCCCATTCACAACGGCCATGTGGATTTGGTTAGACGCGCCGCTGGTTTATTTGATCGCGTGGTTCTCGGTATTGCGACCAGCCCACAGAAAAATCCGAGCGTACTCGAAACCCGGGTTAACCTCGCAAAGGAAGCCTTAGCAGCAATGCCAAATGTCGAAGTGATTGGGTTCAACACCTTGACTGTGGATTTTGCTCGCGAAGTGGGCGCCAGCGTCATCTTGAAAGGCATTCGGACGGTGACCGACTTTGAGTATGAGTTTCAAATGCTCAATATGAATCGAGCCCTCTCGCCGGGACTTGAAACAATTTTCCTGGCGCCGTCGGAAGAACACTCCTATATTTCATCTACGCTCGTTCGCCAGATCGCCGGTTATGGCGGCGACATCAGTCAATTCGTGCCGGCAGCAGTTGAGGCGGCGATTAGAAATGGTGATATCGGCTAGCGTTGGCAGCGTCTGCAGTAGACAGTGGCCCGGTTGCTGATACGAAGTGATGTGAGTGGCCCCTCACACGCGAAACAAGCCTCGCCCTCACGACCGTATACCTGCAGCTCATGTCTGAAGTAGCCCGGCTTGCCGTCTTCACGCAGAAAATCACGCAGGCTGGTACCTCCGGCGTCGATGGCCTTCGCAAGGACCATTTTCACAGCGGCCACAAGTCGCGCCATTCTCGCGCGGCGCACCTTTCCTGCTTCGGTTAGCGGGCGAATACCCGCGTAAAAGAGCGCTTCGTTGGCGTATATATTACCGACACCGACAACAATATCGGCATCCATCAGAAACGTTTTAATGTTGCGACGAACCTGCCGGGCTCGGCGCATCAGGTAATCCACTGAAAAATCGTCAGACAGGGGTTCTGGTCCAAGCTTGCTGAGCAGCGGATGGTCGAGCGTTGTCATATAGAACAGCGAACCGAATCGACGTGGGTCTCGAAATCTGAGGATCTGGTTGCTATCAAAAAGAACATCGACATGATCATGCGTTTCTGGAGGCGTTCCTGAAGGTAATATCCGAAGACTGCCAGACATGCCTAAATGCAACATCAACCAACCCTGATCCAGCTCGAGCAACAAGTACTTGGCTCGCCTTGAGACGCTGATCACTGACTGACCTGAGACGCTTTGCGGGATGCCAGCATCAACGGGCCACCGAAGACGATGATCGCGAACCAAAAGTTGGCGAATTTTGCGGCCTCTGATGTGAGGCTCAATCCCTCGGCGAGTCGTTTCTACTTCTGGTAATTCTGGCATGGTCTCTCTTTAAACCCAGGGCTGTTTTTCTCGCCAATTTAAGAACGTCATCAGTTCCGACCCAACGCAGCGAGCGTTATCATGCGCCCATGCGTGACCAACCTGAACTGTACTTTCTCGGCATCGACACCGGTGGCACATTTACCGATTTTATTCTTGTTGGCCCGGATGGTATCAAGTCTGAAAAAATTCTATCCAGCCCAGCCGCGCCAGAGCAGGCCATTCTCGACGGAATAGAGCGGCTGGATCTCCAAGATGCCATCAGCGCAGGCAAAGTCCTTATGACGCACGGCACCACAGTCGCGACCAATGCCGCGCTAGAGCGCAAGGGTGCCAAAACAGCGTTCATCACGAATCAAGGATTCAGCGACGTCTTGGCACTTGGACGCCAAAATCGCTCACATCTTTATGCTCTAAATCCATCCGTTGATCGCCTCGACCTCACTCAAATCACGTGTTTTGAAGTTGACACGAGACGCAATGCGAAAGGCGCGCTCATTAAGCCCCTCGACCGGAAGGCCCTCGACCAACTCTTTCTCGAGGTCTCCGCTTTTGAGCCCGATGCGATCGCGGTGAGCCTTTTGTTTTCTTTTCTGGATCCATCCGAGGAAGTTCAGATTCGAGAATCTCTTGGGTCGTTAGCAGCCGTCATTTCTATATCAAGCGAGCTGCACCCTGAGCCTGGAGAGTATGAACGAAGTGTGGTCACGCTGTTAAACAGTTATCTGGGACCCGTGGTTCAGGGTTATCTTGGGCGACTTTGTGCTGCCGTGGCGCCGACCAAACCAGCGATCATGCAGTCATCAGGGTTAACCATTGATGCAGCTCACGCCGCTGCTCGGGCTGCCCATTTGCTTCTCTCTGGGCCTGCAGGCGGGCTGATTGCGGCCTCAAGCTGTTTTCCCGATAGCGCCCTGATGACGTTTGATATGGGCGGCACTTCCACAGACGTTGCGCTCATTCATGGGTCCCTCAGCCCATCAGAGGACATGTTTTTAGATGGTATTCCGCTTGCGATCCCAGCGCTCGACTTAACGACTATCGGTGCTGGCGGTGGTTCGATTGCGCGAGTGAATGAGGGCGGGCTGCTCACTTTAGGACCAGAATCCGCTGGCGCACTTCCCGGTCCCGCCTGTTATCAAAAAGGCGGCGAAAGCCCGACCGTTACGGATGCCCATGTGGTGCTCGGTCACTTTCCAGAAGCGACACGCCTATCCGATGATATCGAGCTTTCTCGGGATGCGGCTGAGCGAGTGATCCGCCCTTTGGCGTCAGCGCTATCACTGACCATGGAAGAAACCGCAAACGGCATCCTTCAGATTGCGAATGAGAAGATGACTCAAGCGCTTCGCAGGATTTCTATCCAGCGCGGCCATGATCCCAAAGATTTCACCTTGGTTTGCTTCGGCGGTGCGGGCGGGCTTCACTTATGTGCCCTTGCCGAAGCGCTTGATATGCGGCGGGCCGTTGTGCCTGCGCACGCTGCAATGTTTTCTGCGCTTGGCATGATCATGGCAAGTCCCGGTCGTGTGTTCTCTAGGTCGATCGTAACTATATTTGGCCATCTCCAAAGGGAACGCTTTGAGAACGCAATAGGCTCATTACGGAATGAGGCGGAACGATCATTCGGTGCATCTGAGGATATCGGGCGCAGAGACGAATGGTGCGCTGATGTTCGCTATGAAGGTCAATCAAAAACACTTGAGGTGAAACTCGATCACGATTTTGAGCAGATGCAAGCTGAATTCGAATCAGTTCATGAGACTCGCTACGGCCATCGCTTAAATCAGCCTATAGAATTGGTTCGTTTACGGCTTCGATCTGAAGTCCCTGCAATTGAGTCGGAGGCCATCAATCAGCTCAAGCAACCCGCCCTGGTCGAGGCTTTTGAGGCTCTAGACCAATTGAAAGCGACTCATCTAAACGGGTCAGAGATCCTGGATGTTCGCTCGCTCGCACCGCGGCTGCGCATCGAGGGGCCGCACATACTCACGGCACCCGGCACAATCATCAAGCTTGAATCTGGTTGGTCTGCCATGCGTGACAATGCCGGGCACCTTTATCTGAAACGCTCGTAACCTCACAGAAGGCCGTGTCTCGAACTACACTGCCACTGATTGACTGTTTTTCCATTAGGGTCGACCGCGCCGTCACACCTCGATGGACGATCCGATCGAATTTAATCGTTAGACAAGCGTCGATTGGTGACGGGGCCCTGCGGCAAACTCAGGAGGCTTCGGAGCGAGCCCCTGAGAGTGCTGAAGAGCATCTGTTGAGGACTGCAATTTGGCAGAGCTTGTATTTCTAGCCAGGGCGCTCACGCAAACACTTGGCGGCAGTTATCGACTGACTGGGTCGACCCCCTCGCCTTACTAATCTCCCGGTCACATTAAGGCGCAACATGGTTTCCCTCCTTGGCGAAGGGATCACGTTCGACTGGGGTAACATCCTCGGTATCGTTTGGGCGGGTCGATCAGCGCTGATAAATTGCGGACTTCGCCCAACGGATGCGGGGTCTTTCCTTTGTTGGGGTAACCCCTGAAAAGCAGGCGGCTAGAGCGGCGCGCCTGAGGCGCGCCGGGCGGGCATTACTTAATTTTGGCTTCTGTATAGGTCACATGCTTGCGGACAACGGGATCGAACTTCTTGATCTCCATTTTGTCTGGCATGTTCTTCTTATTCTTGGTCGTGGTGTAAAAGTGGCCTGTCCCTGCAGAGGATACTAACTTGATTTTATCTCTCATGATTTACTCCCAGCGCAGCCTTACTTCAGGCTGCTCTTTATCGTCGACGAATTAGACTCGCTGCCCTTGCTCGCGCAGATTAGAAACCACTTGCTCAATCCCTAGCTTATCGATCAAGCGCATGCCTTTGGTTGAGACTTTCAACTTCACGAATCGACGCTCGCTTTCCAACCAAAACCGATGCTGTTGAATGTTCGGCAAAAACCGACGCCGCGTTTTGTTATTGGCGTGAGAGACGTTGTTTCCGCTCTGTGGGCGCTTCCCGGTTACCTGACACACTCTGGACATCACTTTACCCTCTTCAAACTCGGCTAAGACGCGCCTTTCTCTTCGAGTGAGCGCTGACGCCCATCAAGGCATTAACCCAGTTCAATCTCAATGTTTTGACGCATCCGATGGTATTTAGGACCATCACCGCATCGTTTCTTAATTCCCTGCTCCCTCCAGCGTTTGACTGCAAGGGTCACAGGCGATGTGTTTCAATGCTCACTGGCTTCTTCGCTGATCCAGTCGTTGTTGACGTTTGCCTGGACAACAAGTTGACGCGACCCAGCCTGATTTTTAGGGCTTTCTTCTCAATTCGAATCCGACCCATCCCAGCGAGCGCGCATTTATATCAGAAGGTCTTTGATTTTTCAATGAAATCTCTTCTCAAAGAAATAGCCTAGCCAAGCGACCGTCACTCAACTCCGTATGATGAGCGCAGCCAGGATCCAGCACCTTCTAATCGAGGCGAATGCCCCAATCGTCGCGCCAGCGCGGCGCTTTTCCCTGATTCACCCTCTGCGCTCCATTCGGGTTAACGCTGTGATTCAAGTGCTAACCCCGTCTAAACTCTGTATTATTCGCGGCTTTCAAGCCCAGACTAGAGGGCAAACACATGGAAAATTCCCTGCTGACCTTACACAACCGCCGAATCCTCTTGGGGATCACGGGTGGGATAGCCGCCTATAAAAGTGCAGAACTCACCCGGCGTCTCCAGGATCACGGTGCGGACGTTCGGGTCATCATGACACGCTCAGCAACAGAATTTATTACGCCCCTGACGATGCAGGCGTTGTCAAAACACCCCGTTCACCTGGATCTACACAATCCGGATACAGAATCTGTCATGGGTCACATCGAGCTCGCACGCTGGGCTGATCTTGTCTTGATTGCGCCCGCAAGTGCTAACTTCCTGGCAAGACTTGCACACGGGCATGGTGACGATTTGCTAACGGCCGTGTGCTTAGCCGCTGAGTGTCCCGTCGCAATCGCGCCGGCAATGAACCAGGCCATGTGGGCCAAGAGTCCGACGCAGAAAAATCGGGCACTACTGGTCGAGCGGGGCATTCACTTTTTAGGCCCCGATTCAGGCATTCAAGCTTGCGGCGAAGTCGGTGCCGGCCGCTTACTCGATATCGAGGCGCTGCTCGTTGGTGCCAGCAACTTATTCGCAAGCGGCAGACTGCAAGGTAAAACGGTGCTCATCACTGCAGGTCCTACTCGCGAGGCTATTGATCCGGTTCGGTTCATCAGTAACCACAGTTCGGGCAAGCAAGGCTACGCACTCGCAAGTGCCGCCGTTGATGCAGGTGCTCGGGTGATCCTGGTTTCCGGGCCCACCGCCCTCACTGCCCCCGAACGCGTTGACCTTGTCAAAGTGACCTCAGCTCAGGATATGCACGAAGCCGTGCAAGCAAGGCTGCCCGAGACCGATATTATGATTGGTGTTGCTGCGGTCTCCGATTACCGTCCCAAGATGGTAGAGACGCAAAAGATCAAAAAGGGTCAGTGTGGCGAGCGCACCCTGACCTTAGAATTAGTGGAAAATCCAGACATCATTGCAGAAGCCGCTAAGCACTCAAACGCACCCTTCACCGTAGGCTTTGCAGCAGAGACGGAAAATCTTGAAAACTATGCCAAACGCAAGTTACTCGAGAAAAATCTCGCGATGATCGTAGCGAACAATGTTGCCAATTCACAAATTGGTTTCAACAGTGATGCCAATGCAACCACCATCTTTTGGGCAGGTGGTGAGATCAATATCCCGATGATGTCCAAGCGCGCTTTATCAGAGCGGTTGATTTCGATTATTGCGGATAGAATCGAGGCCGCATCGTGAAGGTTCAGATTAAACGGTTGCGTAAAGAACGTTCTATTGACTTACCAGCTTATGCCACCGTGGGATCAGCCGGCCTTGATCTCGCAGCTGATATCGAGGCACCGCTTAAGATCGATCCGGGTGCCACGGACCTAATTCCCACTGGGCTTGCCATTCATTTGGGCGACCCTCACACCGCGGCGTTGATCCTGCCCCGCTCTGGACTCGGCCATAAACACGGCCTAGTTCTGGGTAATTTAGTGGGCCTGATTGATTCAGATTATCAGGGCGAACTCATGGTCTCGTGCTGGAATCGAAGTCAAACGGCCTTCATCGTTGAACCCGGTATGCGCATCGCCCAGCTTGTGATCGTCCCGGTCATTCAAGCAGAGTTCGAAGAAGTCGATGCGTTCGAGGAATCCGATCGGGGTAGCGGTGGGTTCGGTTCGACTGGCCTGCAGACCTAACTGATGAGGACACCTCGATGACCGTCTCTCGACAACAAGCGCTAGAAATTGCCACCGTCCTCACTGAGGCTTTACCTTATATCCAACGGTTTAAGGGCAAGACCATCGTCGTCAAGTACGGTGGCAATGCCATGACGGATGAGGCCCTTAAGTTCAGTTTCGCGCGAGATATTGTGCTCATGAAACTGGTCGGGATGAATCCCATCATTGTTCATGGTGGTGGGCCTCAAATCGGTTCGCTTTTGGAGCAACTGGGGATTACATCCAAATTCGTCGATGGCATGCGGGTCACAGACAGCGCAACCATGGACGTGGTTGAAATGGTGCTTGGCGGGTTGGTTAACAAAGACATTGTCAATCTCATCAATCGAAATGGCGGCAAAGCCCTCGGTTTAACCGGTAAAGACGCCTCAATGATTCAAGCCAAGAAGCTTCTGGTTGAAAGACCAAGCGAAGCATTGGCCACACCTGAGATCATCGATATCGGCCAAGTTGGGGAGGTCACGTCGATCGACCGAAGCGTGCTGGATCTGGCGGCAAAGAGCAATCTCATCCCAGTCATCGCGCCGATCGGTACCGATGAATCAGGTCACACATACAACATCAACGCTGATCTCGTGGCGGGAGCGATCGCATCTGCAGTCCAAGCTGAAAAGTTAATCCTCTTAACCAATATCGAAGGCTTGCAAGATGCAAACGGGACACTCCTGCCCACACTGTCTGCTGAAGACGTTACGTCGATGATTAGCAAAGGGGTGATTTCAGGCGGTATGCTCCCAAAAATACAATGTGCGCTTGATGCTGTACGCGATGGTGTTACCAGCGCCCACATTATCGATGGCCGAGTCGCACACGCTGTGTTGCTGGAAGTCTTGACCGATGAAGGCGTAGGGACAAAGATTTCCGATCATGACCACTGATCAGAGCAACCAAAGCGAACCCGAAATCAAACCCAAGCAGCGAGGCAATAGACGCGCAGATATTCTCCAGGCGGTAGCAATCATGCTGGAAACAGCGCCTGGCGCGAAGATCACAACGGCAAAGCTAGCAACGGCGGTGGGTGTCTCAGAAGCCGCGATCTACCGGCACTTTGCCAGCAAAGCGCAGATCTTCGAGGGCCTCATCGGCTTCGCAGAGGACGCCATCTTTAGCCGAATCCAAGCCATTAGTGCTTCTCAGCAGACCAAGCTCGATAAGACGCGGGATGTGCTGCTACTGGCGCTTACGTTTTTTGAGAGAAATCCTGGCATCGCCCGCCTGATGATGGGCGATCCTTTGGTTGGCGAAGCACCAAGGCTCAAGCCTCGAGTCCGTCAGCTCTTTGATCGCATCGAGACCGAGTGCCGTCAACTCATTCGAGATGAGCAGCTTGAGTCAATGGCGAATGCGATTCTCACGCCTTCGGAACAGACAACCCTGTTCATGCATATGTTAGAGGGCGCAATCGCTCGCTTCGTGCGAAGTGAATTCAACGCGTCTCCCACAGAGCACTTTGCTGCCTACTGGCCAGTTCTCGCCTCCGGCATGGATCCAAAAGCGCGCTAAATCCCGTAAGCGTCGCGGTAAGCGAGCATCCGTTCAATCTCGGCTGCGCTCTGCGATCGCCGGACATACTCAACAATTTCACTAAAGGTCACGATACTGAGCACAGGTATGCCATGGGTCGCTTCAAGGGACTGAACCGCCGACATCGATCCGTCCGCGCCCCGTTCTTGGCGATCGATTGCGACTAAAACGCCGGCGGGTTTTGCGCCTGCTGCCAGAATCATCTGGACGGCTTCATTGGCTGCTGTCCCTGCAGTCACGACATCGTCAACGATCAACACACGGCCCTTGAGCGGAGCCCCCACCAGCTGACCGCCCTCCCCATGGTCCTTAACTTCTTTTCGAGCGTACGCATAAGGCATCGAAACGCCATGGTCTCTAGCCAGCGCCACGGACATGCTCGACACCAGCGGGATACCTTTATAGGGCGGCCCAAACAACACATCAAAATCGAGCCCCGAACTCAACATTCGGCGAGCATAAAATCCGCCCAGGGCAGATAGTGAAGCGCCGTCTTGAAAGAGTCCCGCGTTGAAAAAATAGGGACTGATGCGCCCCGATTTAAGGGTGAATTCTCCGAACTGCAGCACACGACTGGCAATCGCAAGTTCTATGAAAGATGGAGCTTCCGTCATGGGTTCATCCTATGTCTATCTCGCCTGTAAGAGTCAGCGTATTTTATTGCTTCGTCAGTCAGCAAGACGCGCCGCACTTTGGCCTATCATTCACCTCTGGGGCATCTCAGAGAGAATCGTTTCTGGATGCCTTTTGGCGTTCAATCAAGGACGAGATACCGCGGCCTGCAAGGTCAAGGAGATCATCGAGCCCTGAACGGCTGAACGGCGCGCCCTCTGCAGTCCCTTGAACCTCGATAAAACCACCCGACTCAAGCATCACCACATTCATATCCGTTTCAGCGGTGGAGTCTTCTTCATAGTCCAAATCCAGTACCGCCTGACCTTGAACCATTCCAACCGATATCGCTGCCACCCACTGCCGCTCGATCGACGTCGCATTGGGCAGCGTATCGAGCGCATCAAACAGCGCAACACACGCCCCTGTAATTGAAGCCGTACGCGTACCACCATCGGCTTGAATCACATCACAGTCAATCTTCAGCGTTTGCTCACCCAACGTTTTGAGGTTGACCGCCTGTCTTAACGAGCGTCCAATCAACCGTTGGATTTCTTGCGTCCGACCTGACTGCTTGCCTCTCGCAGCTTCCCGGCCCATCCGATCATGGGTTGAGCGCGGGAGCATGCCGTACTCCGCAGTGATCCATCCCTCCCCTTTACCTTTTAGAAAGGACGGTACACCGGATTCGACGCTGACCGTACAAATCACTTTGGTCTGGCCAAAGGTGATCAACGTCGAACCTTCAGCATGTGCGTTAAAGCCTCGTTCGATGGTCACTTGACGTAATTCATCGAATTGCCTTCCTGAGTGTCTGTTGATCGCCAATGTTCTCTCCCTCGTGTTGCTCTACATCAAAACGGCCGTCGATTATACTCAAGCCCCCGCGATTAACGAGTATACCTATGGTTTCCAGCATGACCGGCTTCTGTAGCCTGACTGAGAGCGGTCTGACATGCGAAGTTCGGTCGGTCAATCATCGCTTTCTCGAAATCTCTGTCCGAATGCCAGAGTCCTTGCGTCACCTTGAACCCACCATCCGACAGATCTGTCGAGACAAGCTTCAGCGAGGGAAAGTTGATTGGCAACTCCGCGTGGCACCCGAGCTCAACACGACGTTGCAAGTCAATGCCCAGACGCTCAATCGATTAAAGGAGGCGCTGTCACAGGTTGAAGCAGCATTTCCAAGCGCAGCAACCCCCTCCCAAACAGACCTATTAGCGTGGCCTGGAGTTACGCTTGAAGACAATCGTCCCATGGCGGCAAACCAATCATCGACGCTCATCGAAGACGTGGTCGAAGGTCTCATCGAGGCGAGACGAAGAGAGGGTGATGCGCTCAAGCTAGTCCTGCTAGAAAAGCTTGCCGCTTTCGAGGCCGAGGTGGTCTCAATCCAGGCGGAAACCCAGGACCTCGTCGAAAGGCAACGTGCGCGGCTGATTGCGCGCTTTGAAGAACTCAGCATTGAGCTCGATAGCGAGCGCCTTCATCAAGAGATTGTTCTGTTGATGCAGAAAAATGACATCGAAGAGGAAT
>CAYZUV010000031.1:0-3382 GCA_964481245.1 uncultured Pseudomonadales bacterium | reverse complement strand
GAGATGAAGGTTTTGATCGAGCAACTGAGGGAGCAAGTTCAAAATGTTGAGTAACCAGCCCGATCGTTGCCATGAAATTCGAGATTTCGTACGCTCACGTTCGTCTCAATCCTTCTTTCTCACTCGCCGCTCATGACGACTTCTAACAGCAATTCCTCGAATTTCCTCTTTGTGGTCGCAGCAGCGTCGGGGACTGGGAAGACATCGCTCGTCGCTGCCCTAAGGGAGCGCCGACCCGACCTTGCCGTCAGCGTGTCACACACCACACGTTCGATCAGGCCGGGCGAGATGGATGGCCAGAATTATTATTTCGTCGATCACGACGCCTTTTTAGCCCTCCAATCAGCTGATGGTTTTCTTGAGTCTGCAGAGGTATTTGGTCATCTCTATGGCACGAGCCTGGCTGAAGTGGATCGAATTCGCGAATCGGGACAGTGCACCTTGCTCGAGATCGACTGGCAGGGCGCCCTACAGATCAAAAGGAAAATACCAGAGGCGCAGTTGATTTTTATTTTACCTCCGTCACTCGACGCACTGCGCCAGCGCCTGACGCTTCGCGGCCAGGATTCGCTGGATGTGATTGAGCACCGCCTGAGCTTATCTGTTCAAGAAATATCCCAGTACGCAGCATTTGATTTTCTGGTGGTCAACGACGCATTTGATCTCGCCCTCTCTCAACTAGAAGAGATCGTGAGTGGTCGGGGCGAAACACTGAAACGAGCTGTCCAAGAAGTGGCGTTGGAGGATCTTTTAGCTTCTTTATTGTCTTAACGCTCCGGTACAAGGTCCTAACCCACCGGTGTCGGTTCTTGCAGCAACCGTTGATTGCCGCTAAACTCCGCCACCCTTTAAGTCTTGAGTCTCGCTCCTAGCGATGAATCATGAAACGCGCGGCGCCCACGCTTTCCAGCCGCGAAACGAGAATGCTGCCCAAGAGGAACCATCATGGCTCGCGTCACTGTAGAAGATTGTCTTGAAAACGTTGCCAACCGCTTTGAACTCGTTATGGTTGCTAGCAAACGCGCCCGCCAAATCGCAACAGAGGGCAAAGATCCTATGGTGCCCTTGGAGAACGATAAGCCAACCGTCCTTGCCCTGAGGGAAATTGCTGACGGCTTTGTGGGTCCAGATATACTTACCGAAAAGCCAAAAGAAGATTTCGAGCCTCTGACGATGGAGCTTCTCAGCGAAGCGTTTGATCGCGAGCCCCCAGCGCCAGAAGAGTTTTAGTGCCAGCAGCCCTATCTGGGCTGCCAAGGCCGTCTGTTCTTTAAAACATTCAACCGTTTTCGCGTTGCAGTCGTACTCATCTACGAGTAGATTCAGACCAAGACCCGTCGTCTTGATGAAACGACATGTCAACCATCGACACATTCGCTGAAAACCTTCAGGACTACCTCGCTCCAGAGCAGGTGGCCATGGTCGTTCGTGCCTACGATTTTGCGGAGGAGGCACATGAAGGACAGACCAGAAAATCAGGTGAGCCTTATATCAGTCATCCCCTGGCTGTGGCACAGATTCTTGCAGAAATGCGGGTGGACCATCAGTGCCTCATGGCTGCGCTTCTCCATGATGTGATCGAAGACACCGGTGTTCCTAAACAACTTCTTTCGAAGAATTTCGATGATCAGGTGGCAGAACTTGTAGACGGGGTCAGCAAACTGTCCAGCATGTTCCACTCAAGGGCTGAAGCCCAGGCGGAAAATTTTCAAAAGATGACGCTGGCCATGGCCAAGGATATACGCGTCATTCTGGTCAAACTGGCGGATCGACTCCACAACATGCGCACATTGGGTCATTTGGATCCAGAAAAACGTCGGAGAATTGCACGCGAGACCCTCGAAATTTATGCGCCCATTGCGCTGAGACTTGGGATGAATACCATACGCGTCGAGTTCGAAGAGCTGGGCTTCAGAGCGCTGTACCCACTGCGATCGAGCATGATCGAAAAAGCGGTGCGCAAGGCTCGAGGAAACAGGAAAGAAGTCATCAGCAAACTCCAAGACTCGATCAACAGCTGCCTTCGTGAGGAGGGCATATCCGCTCGCGTGTTTGGCCGCGAAAAACACCTTTACAGCATCTACACCAAAATGCGCTCAAAGCGTAAGTCCTTTGCCGAGATCATGGATGTTTATGCCTTCAGGATCATCGTGGACAGCGTGGATACCTGCTACCGGGTCTTGGGCATGGTGCACAACCTCTACAAACCGGTTGCGGGTCGATTCAAAGATTATGTCGCGATTCCCAAAGCCAACGGATATCAATCACTGCACACGACCCTCTTCGGGATGCATGGATTGCCGATTGAAATCCAAATTCGAACCGAGGAAATGGAGGAGTTTGCAAACCACGGGATCGCCGGACACTGGCTTTATAAAACCAAAGAAGAAGGCGCCGGTGCGGGCACACAACGCGCCAGAGCCTGGATGCGCGGTCTACTGGAGTTGCAACAAAGCGCGGGTAACTCGCTCGAATTCATAGAAAACGTCAAAATCGATTTGTTCCCTGATGAGGTCTACGTGTTCAGCCCTGCAGGTGATATTTACGAGCTACCCCAAGGGTCAACACCGATCGATTTTGCCTACGCTGTGCATACGGACATCGGTAACACTTGCGTCGCCTGCCGAATTGACCGTCGATTGGCGCCGCTCTCAGCGTCCCTTGAGAGCGGACAGACCGTCGAAATTATCCGTTCAGCTGGCGCTCTACCCAATCCTGCCTGGTTGAGCTACGTGGTGACGGGCAAAGCGAGAAGCGGTATTCGCAATGCGCTCAAAGTTCAGCAAGAAAACGAATCCGTCGAGTTAGGACGTCGCCTACTCGACCGAGCGCTCTCCGCACTTAACGTCACTTTCGATGCACTCAATGAAGAATCGATTCGGACCGTTGTAAAAAACGGCAAGTTCAGCAGCACTGAGGATTTGCTTCAGGAAATAGGGCTCGGTAATCAAATGGCGAGCGTGGTCGCCAGGCGATTGGTTCAAGATCAATCAGAGTACGAATCTTTGGAAGTTGACTACCAGGGCCCCCTGCCGATCAAAGGCACTGAGGGTATGGTGGTCACCTATGCCCGATGCTGCCGACCCATTCCCGGCGACCCCATCATCGGCCACATCAGCGCTGGCAAAGGCATCGTGATCCACATCGACACCTGCCGAAATATGAGCGAGATCCGTGCTAAGGGCGAGGAGATCATGTCGGTTCGATGGGAAGATGAAATTGATCAAGAGTTCACCGTTGAAATGCGCATAGAGCTCGAAAACGAAAAGGGGCTGATTGCCATGCTGGCATCAACCATTACTGGCGTCGAGGCAAATATTGAGCGCATCAGCATCCTCGAACGAGATGCGAGACTGACCACCGTTAACCTGCTTTTGCAGGT
>CAYZUV010000030.1:0-17048 GCA_964481245.1 uncultured Pseudomonadales bacterium | reverse complement strand
TGGTTGACCCTTCCGCCTATGCTGACCTCGCCGAAAATGAGCGAGGGGTCATTGAATACGAGTTCGAGGTGGTTGAACGGGACGACGAAGGCTTGGAGTTGAGTCGAACGTCGACGACGGCATCGATCACCATCATTGGCGTCAATGATGCCCCGCTAGTGGCGGGTGTTGAGAGTACAGCGACCGAGGACGATGCGGCTTATGTGATCAGTCTTCTGAGTGAAAGTGTCGATGTCGATGCTTCCAATATGCTGATTATTGAAAGCTTGACGCTTTCTTCGGGAGATGCCTCGGGGGTGACTGACAATGGCGATGGCACGCTCTCGATTGATCCAGGCGCCTATCAGTCACTCGCAGCCAATGAAAACAGTATTGTGAACTACACCTTCGAGGTGGTGGAGCAAAACGCAGACGGCATTGAACTGAGTCGCACCGAGTCGACGGCGTCGATCACGATCATCGGCGCGAATGATGCCGTGGTCGTCGAGGCAATCACCAGCACCGCGAACGAAGATGATGCGGCCTATCTTATCGATTTGCTCGCGAATAGTACCGATCTGGATGCCAGTGATCAGTTAAGTATCGAAAATCTTGTCTTGGTGTCTGGTGATGCTGCGAGCATCACTGAAAATGCGGATGGCACGCTCTTGATTGATCCAGGAGGTTTTAACTCGCTGGCCATCGGCGAAACCAGCGTGATTGTCTATGAATACGATGTGGTTGAACGGGACTCGCAGGGAACCGAACTCGGTCGAGCGAGCACTCGTGCGACTATCACGATGACCGGCGAAAACGATGCGCCCTTCGTAGATGCAGTGAATCTCGAGGCCTCAGAGGATGATGCAACGTATGTGGTGTCAGTCGAGGCGCTATTGGCCGGAAGCTCTGATGTAGATACTACCAATTCGCTTAGCGTTCAGAATGTCGCCTACGTCTCTGGTGATGATGCGGGTATTACGATCGAGGCTGACGGATCCCTCAGTGTCGCGCCCGCGTCTTACGGGGCCCTCGGAACGGGAGAATCTCTTGCGATTGAGTACAGCTTTGATGTGGTCGAATTGGATTCGACCGGGAACGAGCTGAGTCGAACGCCATCGACCGTGACCCTCACCGTCATTGGTGTCAACGATGCCGCGGTGATCGAAGGAATTCAGGTTGCGGCGAGTGAGGATGCTGCGTCGTTCACGGTGACCGCCGAGGATTTGCTTGCTTCAAGCTCAGATATCGATACCAGCGATGGTCTTAGGGTGGAAAACCTAAGCCTCGCGGAGGGGAATGACGTCGGGTTGGCGCTGAACGATGATGGGTCGATCTCGGTCGATCCTGGTCGCTATGACGCGCTGGCCGGCGGCGAGACCGAAGTCATCTCTTACACGTTTGATGTCGTCGAAACGGATTCGACCGGCGCTGAACTGGGCCGGACGCAGACCTCGGTCGCAATTTCTATCCAGGGACAAAATGACGCAGCCGCTGTAGGTGCATTGACGATCGCAACGGATGAAGATCAAGCGAATGCTGTCATTGATTTGCTAGGTAATAGCTCTGACCCCGATGCGACTGATGGTCTGTCCGTGGAAAATCTGACTTACGTTGCTGGTGATGATTCGGGTGTCGTCGTGAACAGTGACGGTACGCTCTCACTTAATCCTAATCAGTACACCGGTCTGGCCGAGGGCGAGACGGAGACCATAGGCTACACGTATGACGTGGTAGAGCGCGATACATCCGGCAATGAGCTGTCCAGGAATACGACATCCGCCTCCATCACGGTCGCAGGTCGTAATGATGTCGCCGCGATCACCGTTCAGCTCGAAGATGCTCAGGTGACTCAAGGCGCGCCCTATGACACGCTTGCAGGTGGAACTATCGCGGTCGCCGATGCGGATAATAATGAATCAAATGTGATTGCTCAGAGCGCCACCTACGGCACGGTCACCGTGACGGATGGTCGATTCGAATACTTGGTTGATCCATCGCTTAATCTTGCAAGTACGACCACTGACACCATCACCTTCACCACCACGGATGGCACGCAATCGTCTGTTGACGTCACGATCTTTACGCAAAATGCCCCAGCGCTTCTAAACATCGTTGCGAATACAACCGACTACGTGCTCTCTGCTAGCGCGTCTGGGGTGACGCAATTCGGTGGGACGTTAACGTTGCAAGACGCTGAAGGCGCAGTGCTATTGGCCCCATCACTAGTATATGGAACCTTCGCTCAGGCGGCCGTGGGTCCGACCGGGACTGATGGTGTCACTGAATCGACATGGACTTACTCGGTGGATACCACCAGTGTTGCAGTCCTTGGGTTGGATGATGGTGAGACGCTGACCGAGGTCATCAGCTTTGTGACCGATGATGCTCGAGATATCGACGGAGACAATGTCGTGCTCGACGTCGAAAGTGGCCTAGACGCTGATTCAATCTATACCCGTGATTCGGATGTCATCGAGGGGCGTCAGGTGATCGAGGTGGTCATTCAAGGCCAAAATGATGCCCCGATCATCGCTTGGTCTACGCTGGTTACAGAGCAAAATAGTTTTATTAATTTGGCCGCGAGCGAGGGCCTGCTGACCTTCGTTTCAGACCCAGATAACGCCGATGGTTCCGTGACCGACGTCCTCTCCGTCTCTGGGGTTGAGCAGGGTTCGAACAATACGGGCTCTGGCTCGTCTCCCGGGACGCAGCTTGTGGGCCTCTACGGCAGTCTTGTTGTTGAAGCCGACGGGGCCCTAACCTATACGCCCGATGAGGCCGCGCAGGCAATCGCTCTTGAGAATGCGCTGTTCGTCGACGACGAAGTGTTTACGGTGTACGTCTCTGATGGAACCACGGTTTCGCAGGCCTCTCTCGTTGTTGAGATTCGCAATCCACCGCCTAAGCTGGAAACAGCGCCGCTTAGTTATGTCACAGTATCCGATGACGCGAATCTCGTTGTTCAATTTAGTGACCTAGACGCGTTTACCGTGCAGGCGGCAAGTCGAGAAACGTTGGAGGGACTGCCCCTTGGATTGACCGCGACGCTCACCACGGACGGGCAAGTTTATTCAGGGGCTAACCTCAGTACGGCCACAATTTCTGCGTCAGGTTTACAATCCACCAATGGCGATTGGGTGCTCGGCGTGACCGCGAATGATGGCGATAACGAACCGGTGACCGAGCAATTTATTCTCGCCATTCGCAGTCCAGATATCTTGACGAGCCAGTTTCAGGTCTATGAGTTTTTCGCGGACGAGACGGAGCTCGCGGCTGCTTATGCGCCCAGTGGCTTTTTAGATGTTTCTTTGTGGCAGCCCGAGGCGGGTGATCGTTTTGTTGCGGTGACCTCTGGATCAGGAACGGTCGGCGTTGCGCTCTATGGCGCTGATGGCGTGACGGTGACCTTAGATAGTCCGAGCACCATTATCTTCCCGTCGAATAACGCGCAAGACGCGGTAACGGTGACGGGGACGCTCTCCGAACTGCAAGTGTTTGGTGCCGAGACGGGTGACATTCTCATCGCCAATGCAGACCTCATTATCGGTAGCAGCGGAACGAACCCATTTGAACTCCATATTGGAGCAACGCTTTCAATCAATTCATCTGGTGACGGTACGCAAGCCGGGTTTAATGACGCTGCAGATGGCACGGTAGGAGAGACGCGAGGCGCGGCACTGAGTTTTGACGCCATTGCGGTGCTGGAGGGTGGCTTGATATCCGTTCAGCCAGATGATCAACCGGCGGCCCCCTACTTGGCTGCAGGCGCGCTGACTAATCAAGGAAGGATACTCATCTCCGGATACGCTGAAAACGGTCCAAATCAGCCATCGCTGTTGCAGGTTGCGCAGGGTACGAATCAAACCGGCACCTTCGCGCAGACCGTCACGGGTGAAACTAAAATCGCAGCGGGTGGTGAACTGAGGGCGGATAACGTGCAGAACGACGGAGTGATCCGCCTTGTCTCGAGCGTTGATGACGGTTTGGATCAAAACGTGAGTTATGACGATGGGTTTTCTGTTGCCCGTCTAACGGTGCTGGATTCTTACGGCGGAAGTGGCCTATTGGTCTCAGAGAGCCAACACCCGACGGCAACCCAAGCCTACGGCTTTCAGAATCTTCAAGCGCCCAATGAAGTGGATGTACTCAATTTCACTCTTGACCCGGGCGGACAGATTCAAGTCGATGCCGATTTAGATTTCATCAACGTCAGTCAAACGCTCGACTGGCGCCAAGGCAGTATCGACATCGCGCCGGATGCAGACCTGACCATTCGCGGAGGGACGGTGGTGTTCGGTTCGGCATCCCTCGTCACGGGCTATGGAGAGCTCGCCTTGGGGGCGTCAAACACGTCAACCCAAACGCTCGACACGGTCACGCTCGCCATTGATGGTGAACTGAACTCGAACCAATTTCAGGGGGAGGTGTCTTTCCACGGGGCGGTCACCCTCACGACCTATGGAACGACGAGTCAAGTTGCGACCCTCACCATCTCGAGCGGCGATGAAATGAGTTTGGACGGTGACGACCAGCTTGATGTCAACCTCGTGAACGAAGGCGAATTGACCATCCAGGGCGACGCCAATGAAATCACTCAGACCTTGGTCAATGCTGCGGGTGGCGAAATAGACCTTGTGCTGGATGCCTCGGGATACTCCTACTCAAGTACCACCACACGCACGACATCCGTCGATCTGCAGGGGACTTTGACCAACCAAGGGTCCATGGCAATCACGACCTATCAAGCCCCGTCGACATCGAGCACGACCACAGCGTCCTTGGTGATCAGCATTGGACAGAGTACGTCGACGCTCGCTGCGATCGAGAACAGCGGAGATTGGATCATCTTAGAGGATTTTGGCGCCAACGAAGCGGCCTTTTGGTTCGGAAATGATGCCTTGGTCGCTATCGAGGTCAATGCCAATGTGACGAATACCGGGTATTTGCAAATTGTTGATGGTCAGGCTGTGATCACAGGCAGTTTGGTGAATTCAGGTGTGATTGAAATTGATGCGCCTCGGACCACCACCGGCGAGGAAGGTTCAGTCAGTGTCGGGTTAGCTAACCCCCGTGGCGGCACCTTGAGCATTGGGGGCGATTTAGTGCTCAGCCCAAGCAGTGTGCTGAGTTTGACGGTGGGCGCCTCAGCGAGCGTGTTGGAGGTGCGCGGGCTCGATGTGAGTGGCCAAATCACGACAGACGCAAGCAGCAATCCAACACAAGATTTAGGGCGGCTCGAGTTAGACTTTTTCGGTGCAGTCAATGATGCCGAGGCAAGCCCTTCGGCATTAAAGTCTCTCGGGTCGCTGCATGACCGTTGGCAAAATCAAGATCCGTTGGTGTTGTCCTTGGGCAACCAGTTCCAGCCGGGGAGCGCCCTGACCGATCTCGCCTCGAATCTCCCGCAAGGGTACGAATTGACCCTCGTCTCAAGCGCCACGCAGACTAATACGCAAACCATCAGCGTTGAAATCAGTAATGGGTTTGAATTCGTCTTCGATGGAACTCAAGCTAATTTGCCTTCGAGCGCTGATGATGTGTTGATTTTGGCGGATCTCGGTATCTCTGGTGGCGAAACATTGGAGGTGAAATCTTTCTCCCTGGAAGGTTCAAACGCAACGACCAGTGCGACAGTGACACTCACAATATTTGCGGGTGGTCATCTGATCACCAACGGTCAGTCCGCGATTTTTCATGGCCAGCGTTTGATATTGGATGCAGACACCAGTGCAGGTGGGCATTTAACACTGGGGGGCGACCTGACGGTCGCTGGCGAGATGACGCTGTCTGCCTTGTCCGCAATTGACGGTAGCGGAACAGTGAACGTCACCCCATCAGGAACCTTGGTCATTGATGGTGGAAGCGTTGATACCGCGATCGTGACTGAAGGGCGTCTTACCCTGTCCGGCACGGCCCTGGGAAGTTCGGGATCGCTCCATAATCTTGGCTGGACGACGTGGTCAACGCCCACCGCGGGCGTGTCAGTGGTGGATATCGATGTCATCAACGACGGCATTCTGCAACTGGATCCGACGCCAGGGGCTTCGAACTCATTCGTTTTGCAGGGCGTGACTCTCGCGGGCGACGGGATTCTGGGCCTTGGAGCGGTTCAGGGCCATTCGTCGACGTCTTCGTTTGTCACAGAGGTTGACATCAATCTTGATAACGCAGTGCTGAATGCCTCCGAAATGGACCTTGTGCTGTTTAGCCCTCTGACCAGTACCACCACGGTCACGCTTTCGAGCTCTGGAACAGATCCGAGCTTGCTTGAACTCTCAGACGGGTCGGCGTTTCAGTCTATCGAAGTGGATGGCTTGTTCAGTTCCAGTGGCGCATCCGTGCTCCATATTGCTGGGGATTGGCGTGTCAATCTTGAAGGGATGGTGGAATTTCAATTCGACGCATCTTCCTATGTTTTGCCGGTTCTTGATGCGAGTCAAGCGTCAAGCCTGGTGTTGCAGACCAGCTCGGGAAGTACCGCGGAGTTTGTGAATCAAGGCGTGTTGATTGCCAATGGGCTGATCGTCGAATCCGACGTGGTCCTGGCCAACGTGGGCGACGAGTGGGGTACGTCATCCTTCGGGCAGCTTGCCTTGAGCGGGAGTAGCCGCATCGATGGCGATTTCTACAACCTTGATTACGCAGGATTATCGATAGCGGGCGATGCGACCTTTGCTGGGGCCGTGATCACCGACTTCAGCAGTCGCATTCAGCTTGGTTCAGGACTGACGATGCTCGATACGGCGACCTATATGAGCGCGTCGGCGCCGAGCAATATGGATGGCCTGGTTCAAAGTACGGCAAACAGCGCATCGGTCACTTTCACGCAGGATCTAACGCTCCACGGGGAACTTATAGTCTATGACCTTGAGGGTGATAGCGTTGCCACGCTGCGGGTCGGTGACGCGGCAGCGAGTGGTGAACTCATCAACCAAGGCGAAATTATCGTCGGTTTAGTGCATCCATCCCAAGTGACTGCTGGTCAAAATGCCATTGAAATCAATGCGCAAGTCTCAGGCATGGGTGATTGGTACATTCTTGGGCAGCTCACGCTGGATGCGGTTGGCACAACCCAACATGCGTTAGAGGGCGATGTATTCCTTGGCCGTTACACGACTGAGGCGGGCTCAACAGGTACCACCACAACAACGACAGCAGCGGCATCGCTGTCAGCCGGCCCAGGTGATCGATTGACCATCGGTAGTCAGGGTGTGCTGATCACCGATGCCACTGCCGCCCAGACTATCAATCTCGTCGCTGCAGACAGCTTGCTCGTGATTGATGGCGTGCTGGATGTGGGGGACGCAAGCGATGGGGTTCTGAATATCGGGGGCGATGGAACACTGATGCTCGGCGCGCAGGGCACGCTTGCGCTCGATGCAAATTTAGGAAGTGGTAGCGGTGATCAAATCACGGGCGTAACCGCGGGCAATGTGTCACCCACCATTCACCTCGCAGGGGGCCGACTCCTTTTGAACTTGGCCTCATCAGGCAGTGCGCTCAGCACGGTGAATCTTTTGACGGCGCCCCTGATTCTCGGCGCTTTTGCTTCTGTTGATGGATTGGTCATCGACGCGGATCCTATCAATCCGTCGGTGGTTGACGTGGAAATTCTGACGGAAACGCCGTCTGGATTGGATGAGGTTAACCTGGTGCCTGTCGATCCCAGCAAGGTGATGGTCGGTGCTGCAAATTTGGCCGATGTGTTTGATTTCGCAGGCGCCGGGAATACGACCCACTACCTGGGCGATAGCAGCGCCTTTAATCAGAGTGATCTCATTTTGGCCGTTGGATTTGGGCACACGGCCTATGGCGCCGTTGGCAACGATACGTTTGAACTTGCATCCATGGACTTCAAACGCATTGACGGCGGTGCAGGCATTGATACCGTGGTCCTACCTGCAACAGGTGCGGTCGATAACGAAGGTTTCATTCACTTCGACTTTCGAATGACACTCGATGGCCAGGGCTTCTGGGGGATGTCAATGGACCGTGTGGAGGTGCTCGACCTGAACGATGGATCGAGCGCCACACGGCACAGAATTCATCTAGATGCGGATGCGATCGCCGCTCTGAATGATGGCGGGAATGCCCTGCTTGACGGTGATTCCGGATTGGTTGTTCGCGGCACCTTGGGCGATCGTGTGGATCTGTACGGTGATTTTGAATTTGTAGAGGACACGTTTCTTGCCATCCCCGAATTGAGCCTTGATCCCAATAGCGCGGGAGCCACGAGCATTGAGGGAGAGGTGGTGGTTAAAGTCACCCAGGTCAGCCATCTGGGTCAATCCCTACTTTTTGATGAATCGATTTTTGTGGTGGTGCATCAGTCGAATGGCGGCAAGAGTCTTTTCGGGACGGATTCGGGAGAGACGCTAACCGGCACGGATTTCGGCGAGTCCATTTATGGTCGAGAGGGCGATGATGTGATCGACGCCCTGGGCGGTGTCGATCAAAACTTCGGCGGGGGTGGCAGTGACTCAATTGTTTTCGATGCTAACGATTCGTTGGTCGATGGCGGGCTTGGTATCGACACCCTGTTGGTGACGGGGAGTATTGATCTCTCAAATCTAGATGGCCTGGGCGCTGGCGCGCCGCTTGCTAATATGGAAATCATCTCCATGGCAGGGAATGAGAGCGCCGATGCGCTGAATCTCGATATGGCCGATATGCTTGATTGGGTCGGGGATAATAGTCTCGATGCCCTGGTGGGTGAAAACAATTATCGAGTCTTTGTGGTTCGCGGGGACGCAGATGACCAATTAAGTCTCGACGGGGTTGATATTACGTTGCTTCAGGCGACCCAATCCGATATTGATCTTTTTGGTGAGGGAGAGTTGTTCACCCTCTATCGTGATGATGCGTTGGGAATTGATCTTTATGTCTCGCAGGCTATGTTAGCAACGTTAGATGCCGCCGTGGTGGAAGATCCTGAGGTTATGCCTCTGACTGCGACATCCATTCTTGAAGATTTCGCGCCTATCGCGGCAGATGCAAGTGGGTGGAGCTAGTTAACAAGGCGCGTCTTAAATGAACGCCTAAACTCCCCTCAGTCGCTGCGTAGCCCGACCTTCCGATTGGGTGCGTTAGCCTCGCAGGTCCTCAGCCACGCATCTTTTGCAACCCAAAGTTTGTTAAGGAATGCGTTAGGATCGAGGTCAGGGGTTACCGTATGGGCGGTCAATTTGATGCGAATCGTCTTAGTCGCCCCGCCCAGACAGTGCCAAAAGTGAGATGTGCCTTCGTAGTGAATCGCGATGTCAATGATGGGTGTGCCACTCGGGAAGATGTCACAAGCGGCGGCTAATCCACCACCCTTTGGGTTTAATAAATGGGTATAGGGCGACCGCTGATTACGTCGTTTGGCTGTTGTAAAGCGTGTGCCCTCGGTAAAAATCAGCAAGGCGTGCTGCGTGTCTCGCCCATGAATCGCAGCTCTCTCGACTGCGTCAAGATCTGCGGAACGGTCGGCGGTGGACCCGCTGCGCCTTAATCGAGGAAATCCCAAAAGTACGCAAATCCAACCGATGATGGGCACCCATGCCAGCGAATCCTTGATCAGGAAAGTCAGCCGGGGTCCTCGAGCGGATATGAGCTCTTGAACGATGGGAATGTCAAACCACGATTGATGGTTGGCGATGACGATGGCGCGCTGGGCTGCAGGTAAGGTCCCTTCGACCTCGAGGCGAATACCAACCACCTTGAGCATCCAGGCACTGTCGACTCGCACAGCCGATCGATAGATCCATTGGACCCAGCGCTCGAGCAACATCGATTGGCGAATCAGTTTCAGCAGGATTGAGATCGGGTAACTTAAGAGTAGCAACAAGAGCCAGAACGTAAGATTGCCGACGACCCAAAGGGCTGACAGGATGCTGAGGCCCTGCCGAGCTACCGGTATCAGGATGTAGCTTCTAATTGCGTTCATAGCCTGGCCTCTGTGTCCATGGCGATGGCGTCCAGAATCCGCTCTGTTAAGGTGGTTCGTCTGAAGATTGAGGTTCTTTGGGCCCTTTGCCAAGCGGCCTCATCTGCCAAGATGTTCAGATTCTCCTTGGCACGAGTAATGGCTGTGTAGATCAGTTGCCTCGATAAAATGTGGCCCGCTTGCGGCGCGTCGCGGTTGGGTACAAGCAGCAAAACATCGCTATACTCGGAGCCCTGAGATTTATGGATGCTCATGCCGAACGAGGTTTCGAATTTAGGCAAAAGGCTGACAGGCAGATACCTCAGCGCCTCGGGGCCTCTGAACGCCACTTGATAGCGCTCGGTATACGAGTTGCCCCAGCCGGACACCCGCTCTGTATCGATACAAATACCCAAATCGCCATTCGCAAGGCCCTGATGATGGTCATTCTCTACGACGAGGATGGGTTGTCCGTGATAATGAGCCTGCCCTGGCCGTTTCAGATCTTGAGACTCGAGCAAGGCTTCTATCAACTGGTTGATCATACGCACCCCAAATGAGCCTTCGAGGTAAGGCGTCAGTATGCGTTTCGACTCAAAGGCGTCGACTAGGGCCTCCGGCTGAATCGCTGTCTGCTCGAGTTTGAGTTGCTCGATATAAGGACTAAAAAACGCCTGGATGAGGGCGCTGGCATCGTTGGTCAGCGGCTGAATGGCACCGCGATTGACGGCGCCGTGCCAGTCAAAGCGCCCTTGTTTGACCGCATCGGCCTGTGCGGCGATGTTGCCGCCGTCGGCAAATCGAAATGTTTGACTGAGGCGTGTGGCGCTTAGGATGGGTAGCGCGTCAGCGGGAGAGCGATCGGCCGCTTCGAGTAGTGCGGGCAGCACTGACCCAACCTCAATCGCTGGGAGTTGGTCGGGGTCGCCAACCAGTGTGAGCCTTGCAGAAGGCGGTAAAGCGCTGAGCAGTTGGGCAAAGAGTTTGAGGTCGAGCATGGACGCTTCATCGATAAAAAGATGCGTCACGTTGAGAGAATGCTCGCCTTTAGACTGACTCCGAAGCCTTGAAAGTCCCAGCAGCTGATGCACGGTTTCGACCCTGATCGTGGTTAGATCGATTGCGGCGGGTGGCTCTGAAAGCGCTTGCCTGAGTCTAGCCGCTGCTTTGCCGGTCGGAGCAGCCAGCCGAATCAACGCCGTTGGGTTTTCGCGCTGAATCCATGTGACCGCCCGTCGAATCAAGGTGGTTTTGCCCGTGCCAGGCCCGCCCGTAACCAGGGTGGTCGGACCGCGCATCATGGCGGTTAGCGCCTCGATGTGTTGAGACGGCAGTTCATCGCTTGATGTAGCAGCGTGCTCACTTGATGTGCGTGAATCTTGATTGGCCGCGTATTCAGCTCGTGCATAAAGTCGCGCTGCGATCTGACATTCCAGGTCAAAGTGCCGCCGAAAGTAGAGTTTGGCATCTTGGAGAACCAGCGGGCTCGGGGGAGTAACATTGGGCGATAGCTGCTCCGCTACGCCGCGAGTGAGTGTGGTCTCCTGACAGTCGATATAGGTATGTCCTTCCTCGTGGGCGAGCAAGAGCGAACGCACGAGTTGTAACCAGTCTTCGGTCGAACTCACGTGACTAGCGAGAAATTGAGCGGTGATTCGCAGAAGGTGCGGGTAGTGATCAGTCTGCATGAGACATTCTCATTGCGATCCTGGAAATCTGGTGGCCATCTGGTCGGGTGAAAAAGACGCCGCTCCCGGATTCGCCGGTCATGCCGCGTAAGAAGAGGTAGATCACGCCACCGAACTGGTCGTTGAATGCTACGTCTGGCGACCGAAGTCTGAGATATTTTTCGAGCGCAATCGCATAAATAGTGTACTGCAGATCATACTCGTGCTCGTGCATCACGTGTGCAAGCTTTGCGCTCGTATAATGCGTGGCCTTTGGTCCCAGATGGTTGCTCTTGTAATCGACGATATAAAACCGTTGCTGATGCTCGAAAACGAGATCGATACTTCCAGTCATATACTGCGCCCATGGCGCTCGAGCCGGGCTAGACAGCCGATCAGCCGAGAGAAATGGCAGCTCTTTTAGCGCATCTAGTTGTGTCAGTGGGAAGTGAAACTCAACCTCGTTCAAGCGCTTCGCCATCGAGAGTTGCTTGAGGCAAAAACCATCGTCCAAGATGGGTGTGCTCAGAATGGATTCGAGCCAAGTTTCGAGCAGTGCACTGGGTTCTGGGGCAGAGATGCGGCAGGCTGTTTTGAAAGGCTCTAATAAGTCGGATTGCTCTGATACCGGTTGGGTAAAATCCAGGTGTTGGAATAGATCGTGGATTTTGATGCCGAGATTGGCACCCTTGGGTAAGCCGGCTTCCAAAAACTGTTCGATTGCTGTGGATGCATACTCAAGAGTGATCCGCTCGTTTCCGTCGGGTTCATCATTCAACCCTGGCGCATACATTGCCGCGCTCCGATTCAACTGTCGGGTGAGGCCGGTATAGCTGAACGTGACGGGTTGGAAATCGACAGTTGGGATGGGTCGCTGGTCGACCCAATGACTGTCCGTTTTTGGAGGCAAACTGCTTGGTGTGATGGGCTCCGGTGTGTAGAGGTGAAAAAGCGAACTTGGCAGCGCTCGGATGGCGTCCTCGGCGCCTCCAGATTCGTCGATCCCAAGCAGCCGTGCGAGTGGCGCGGTTCTTGCGCTTACCGAATCCGTCAGTCGCGTCTCACCGAGGCCCAAGATCAGTAACGATTTCGCCCGGGTTGCGGCCACATAAAAGAGGCGCATCTCTTCTTCTTGCGCTCGTTCTGTCAAGGTCTCATCCGCTTTGTCAGAGCGTGTGAGATTGATCTCCGCATGGGCCGCCGAGGACGTGGCTGCTTCGGTCAGCTCGCGACCGGAGGTGCGAGTTTTCACAGCGCCAAAATCAGCAAAGGGCACACACACAGCATCAAACTCCAGGCCTTTTGCGGCATGAATGGTCATGATGTTGATGAGCTGATCATCAGAATCGAGTCGTTGCCTTAAGTCTTCTTGACCCAAGGTCTCGTCGAGTCGATAGCCTCCGATCAACCAGTCAATGAGCTGCTGCCTGGATGACAAATGCCGCTGTCGGGTATCGAGACATTCCGCTAAGTGACGCAAATCGGTGAGTTCCCGTGATCCCTCTGCTCGGTTGATCCAAGTGCCTCCCAGGCCCTCGTCACGCACCAGTTGATGAATAGCCGCACCCACGCCGGATCGCTCCCACGTCTTACCCCATCGCGTAAAGGTTTCGAGCGCTCGCATTTGCTCGTGCTCTGATTGTCTAAACTGGCCGAGCCATTGAAAGGATTTTTGAAAAAGACGAGTCGATAAGGCGCTGATCACCGCGCCTGGATTTTTAGGGCGCAGCATCGCCGTTAGAATGATGGCCAAATCGCTCGCGGTTTGTGTCTCAAAGATGCTGGTTTGTGCGAGATAAACGCTTGCAAGGCCGTAGGACGAGAGCGCGGTTTGAATTAACTGCGCTTCCCGCCGGTTTCTCACGAGGATCGAGAGTTGCTCGGGCCTCAGGCGCTCGTATTGGACCGGATCTTGACTGACTTGTAGCTGTACTTCGTTCGGACCAGATAACACAGCGTTCAGCGACTGAGCGATGTATTGAGCTTGCGCCACCTGGGCAATCGCTTGATTCGTTTCTGTCTCCTGGCTCACCACAAACCAGCAGGGCGCGGCTGGCTTGTGATCGACTCTAATGCGGTCCGAACTCGCTCGAGGACTCGCTTTTGACGGGAAAAAGGTGATCGTCTTCTCTTTTGAAAAGGCCTGATCCGGCTTAAAGAGATGGTTGACGGCATCGATCAAGCGAGCACTTGATCGCCAATTGGTATCAAGGTGGTGGGCAGGAAGACTATCACCCGCAGCGCGAAGGTAAGTCTTGATGTCGGCACCACGGAAACGATAAATCGCCTGTTTGGGGTCACCGATGAGAACCAGATGATGTGATGCTTGCTGCGCATGAATCGTTCGAAAGAGTTGGTATTGAAGATCGTCAGTATCTTGGAATTCGTCAATCAATAGGATGGGGTACTGTTTGGCGAGTAACCCAGCCAGACGTTTGGATCCATTTAAGGCTTCGCTCACGCGAGGAATGAGTTCATCGACGCCCAGTCTGCCGGACTCAAGGACCAGCCGTTCGCGTTGATGCTTGAACGCTGACCAAAGGGCTGACAGGTGACCCGCTTGAAAGGCATGAAACTGCTCGAACTGGGCACTTAGATCTTCAAATTCGTCGAAAATTGGGTGCAGGGGCGTCTTGCCATTTTTTTTCGTGACCTCGGCGAGCGCTGAGGTTCGCCAGAGTTGCCAAAGTTCTGACCAAGGCTCTAGATGAGCGGTTCTACAAAAGCGGCTCATCTCAAGTCGCCTAGTGAACGATTTCCGATTCCGCATCAGATCGCTTGAACCGATAAGAGACTCGAGGTCCTCATCAAGCCACTGCTGTTTCACGCTGCGCATTCGCGACTCGATCTCAATAGGTAGATGGAGGATGTGGGGTTCAGGCATGACCTTCAGCGTTTGTCTCGAGATCAAGGGCTGCAAACGCGAGAGAAGCATCATTGGACTCGCCCACAGGGTCTGCGCGATTTCCTGCTCGAGTGGTGAAAGCGTCGTAACATGCTGTCGGAAAAGGTCCTCAGCCAGCCGAAGGAGGTCGATCGATTGGTCTGTTTCAATTTGGACATTGAGAGGCAGGCCAAGCTCGATACTGTGATCTCGGAGAATCTGACTGCAAAAGCCGTGAATCGTAAAGATGGGGGCTTCATCAAGAGACAGCGCAGCCTGCTTGAGTCGAATCAGATCGCGCTTCACATCCGTAGACGCATCAATGCACGCTTGAATGGATTCATCAGTTGATGACGCGTGTTCAAATCCTATTCGGGCAGCCCGTAACAATTCGGTCACTCGTTGCTTGAGCTCGTGCGTAGCCGCTTGAGTGAAAGTCACCACGAGGATCTCAGAGAGCTCGAAGGCGTGCGCTTGCTGGGTCCCTTGACCCAGCAGCAGACGCAGGATGAGCTGCATCAAGGTGTAGGTCTTGCCTGTTCCGGCACTCGCTTCGATAAGATGTTGGCCGGGCGGCAGGGGCAGAAGGTTCACGCTTTACCCCAGGTTGCAAACAAGGCCGCCAGAAAAGGCTCGAGAAGATTGCTTAGTCGTGGAACCTCCGCGAGCGTCCCATCGATTCGCGCCCAGTAAGGATCGCTTTTTTCGTTAGGGCCATAAAATTGCCCATCCCACTGTTGTCTTGCCGCTTCCATGGCGCTTCTTGCGTCCTTGCCGGATTGGATTGTCGAGAAGTACGCCCAGGTAGACTCGATCGGAAGAAAGGTGGGCTGCGTAAGCGACGCGTTATAAAGATTGAGCAAGGGCGCGAGGGCACTTTTCGCGTCATCCGTCGATAGTGGCGACAGTTTGAACAATTTGATGTCGCCCGATTCAGCTCCCACGAGCGTTCCAGGCAATTCCCTGCCAGAGGCGTGGAGAAGGAGATGGGCGATCCATGGTCGCATTAACTGCCGCGCAGTCCAGCGGCCCGCTCGAACGTGCAGATGGTCTGTATCTCTGATTCCCTGGCAGTTCAAAGTGACGGTTTTCTTGTCAATCAAACACGCGATCTGCTGCATCCGACGGGTATCGGGAGCCTCAGCCGTGACTCTCTCGACCATACGTTCAGCGACTCGAAGGGTGGTTGCGAGCTGGCGCTCTCCCCACGGTCCCTCCAAGGCTCGACCTTGGCTCATGAGTTGTTTGGTGAGTGTTTGCACCGAGAGGCCCGATAAGAGCGCATCAACACATTGATCTAGGACCAGAAATCGATCAAGCGCATCAAATTCGAAGGGCTCGCTCTCCTTCAAGGTTTGATCGAATACTCGGAGTCTGGCACCGAGACCATCCTCGAAGAAGCTTTGTCCGCTGTGTTGCGCAAACCGAATCAGGGCTTCGCCTTCGATATGATCATCACTCGGCATCGAGGGGGACGCAGGGTTCGCTTCGATAGATTGCGACGCAGGCGCTGTCCACCAGTGACCGTGGTAGGTGATCAATTCGCCTGATCGGTATCGACGGGAAAACGGCTGCAGCGGGTGGTCCGTGATTTGGAGAATCTCGCCCATGGCCGCCAAGCAATCGATCAGTTCGGTCACCACCAAACTGGGCGGAATCTCTGAATTATCTCGTTGATCTCGTCCCACGAATGAAAGTCGCAGTTTTTTCTGTGTGGCGTTGATGGCTTCTAGTAACAGATACCGATCGTCATCGCGAAGGGACCGGTCGCCCAGTCGCCGAGGCGTGTTCTCGAGCAAATCGAACGACGGTCGATGTCGCGCCCTAGGAAAACTGTCGGCATTCAATCCGAGTATGAAGACGTGATCGAAAGGTATCGATCGCAAAGGAACGAGCGTCGCGAAGGTCACGCCTCGTTGGTGCATCTGCATTAACCCGCGGGGCTCGCCGAGCTTCTCATTAAACCAAGCAAGGACCCATTCGGAGGTAAGAGCTTCTTCAAAGTCCGCTTCGATCAGCACCCGCGACCATCGCTCAATGGCTTGAGTGATGGTTTGCGTCTCAGCTGCTTGTTCGGCAGGCAGGACAAACCAGTCAGTTAACAGGCGATTGAGACGGTCGCTCCAAGACTGAACGTTGCCAGGTTGAGAGAGCGAGTCCCTCGTTCGGGTTAGTAGGTCAAGGAAGCCCAGGAACTTGTCTAAGGTGTTCGCTTCCTCGCCAGGAATGTCGATGGCAGCGCTATCAGAAATGAGCTCGTCGTGTCGACCGGTCAAGAATCCGGCGATGACTCGATCAAGCCCAAATCGCCAGGTGAACTGATGCGTATCGGGTAGCCCCCAACGCGCCCTTTTTTGGACCCCATCCCACTCGAAGTGGATGTTGGCGTCACCGATCCATCGTTCGATGAGCTGAATATCTGTGAGGGATAAATCGAAACGGCGTTGGATCCCATGGTGCTGAAGCAAATCAATCACGCCGCTTGCGGCCAGTCTTGATGTGGGCAACGCCAAGAGCCTTAAGTAGGTTGGCACGAGCGTCGAGTAGAGAATTTGACTCTGATCGGCAATGGTATAGGGCAGGAGATCGCTGAAAACACTGTGAATATGTG
>CAYZUV010000029.1:0-17122 GCA_964481245.1 uncultured Pseudomonadales bacterium | reverse complement strand
CCTCGGCTTAGAAGGCCGATGCTCTATCCAGTTGAGCTACGGGCGCATCGCTCTGCAGACAGACTAGGTCCTCTCATTTGAACAGGCCCGCGAAGGCGTGCCTGAAGGCAAAAAGTTGGTCGGGGTAGAGAGATTCGAACTCCCGACATCCTGCTCCCAAAGCAGGCGCGCTACCAGACTGCGCTATACCCCGACGCTGTGCAGACGGCTCTCTCCAGCACCATCCATCGATCACATTTACGCACTTTCTAGAAAAGGCTCCGCCCTATTTAAGCGTTTTATCCTCTTCTCGACTCGGGCGCATCGCTTTTATCGATGAGATTAAGAGAACATTCTCAGCTGCTGCATCTCCCTCGGCAGGCGAAACCAATCGCCATACCGACTGACAATCAACACCAATCCACATCCGCGCCGCGAATTCTACTGAAACTCTACAGCGAGCGTCAACGCGAACTCGCTATAATCGACGACTTCAAACGCATCAATAGGATCACGATTGCAATATTTCATTTCTGATTTACACCTGGATGAGTCTCGACCCAAAGTCGCGGAAGGCTTTTTACGTTACTTAAGAGATCTACGCCCCAGGGATCAGTTGTATATCTTAGGCGATCTCTTCGAAGTCTGGGTCGGCGACGATTATGAAACGCCCTTCATACAGTCAATGTCGCAAAGCTTACTCGACTGCGAGGCCGAGACCTTCATCATGCACGGTAATCGCGACTTTCTGATCGGACCCGCCTTCGCGGAGCGCACTGGCACCCATTTACTTGAGGACCCCACGGTCATCGAACTCGGCGGGCAACCCGTGCTCTTGATGCACGGCGATAGTCTGTGCACTCGGGACGAACAATATATGACTGTTCGCGAACAATTACGGAACCCTCAATTTCAGGCTCAGCTCTTGGCTCAGCCGGTTGAAGCGCGTCTCGCCATTGCCTCAGGTGCTCGAGAGAAAAGCACGGCTCACAAAGCGAGCACAGATCTATTCATCATGGACGTCACCCCAGAGGCGGTCTTTGACACCATGAAGATGCATGACGTGACCACTCTCATTCATGGTCACACCCATCGCCCATTTGATCATCAAAACCAAGGGCCCGATCAAACTTATCGTCGGCTTGTGCTCGGTGACTGGCATGATCAGGGTTGGCAGATTTCAGCGGATGACGGTGGTCGGCTCGCGTTGTCGTCCTTCACGCTTTGAAACCGAGCCGGCAGCGGCCCAAAGGCTCAGGGCAGAATTCGCTCTATAAAAAAACGCTTAACCCTTGAGCCTAGGTCAACATCCCAAACTGACCCGCTGGCTATTGCTTCACTTCGAATTCAATACATCCCTTTGCGGCGCTTGGTTTTTGTCGCAGGTTGAGAGATTTTTAAGTCGAGGGCAGCCTCAGGCTGACATCAGGGTGTGCAATTCCACGATGGCTCATCACGAGAGCGGCCCCCGCCATCGCATCGCGGTCTTCTCGCACGACTAAACGGTAGTGGATAACCCGGCGGAGCAGCGGGGAATACCGGAATGAAACCGGAAATCGTCGTCCTCCGAGGTAATTAAGGCCTCGTCACAGGCCAAGACTTCGGTCAATTTAGCAGCAAAACCGCCTGGGTCTCGCGCTTCTGCGAAGGTCAAATAATCGCCACAGTGTCTCGCCTCGGAGCGCCAAAGACTGCGATAAAAAGACGCCAACTCCCCATCCAACACCGTTATCAGACGTTCAAACCGCTCGCAACTTCGGGCTTCGACCACGCCACTCACGATCATCAGGTCAACCAGCCGGGCCGGTTCATGGCTCCGAACGAGCTTTCTCATCTCGCCGGCGTAACGCGCAGATGAGAGCTGCACATAAGGAATCCGGCGCGCATCCATGACCGCCACCACTTGCTCGAAGTGTCGCAGTTCCTCCCTCGCCAGGGCCGACAGCTTGAGCAGCAGCTCGCTATCGTCGACATAGCGATACATCAAATTAAGTGCGGTTGATGCCGCCTTTTTCTCACAATTTGCGTGATCGATTAGCAAAAGATCAATCTGTTTGCTCGCAGCCTGAAGCCAGGCATCGGGCGTGGGAACCAAGGTTAAGTCGGTGTATTTCATGGCTAAGGCTGGGAGCGTTACCTTAATTTCGACAGCGGATTAGTGTATCATCCGCAACCGATCGAATCGCCCCCAACCCGACTCTTGTGGACAATACTCGGGGGCTCATCACCAACACCAGACGAGGGAATCCTGTGCTAGAAGCTTATCGCAAACATGTGGAAGAACGCGCCATCGAAGGCATCGTGCCCAAGCCACTTAACGCTGATCAAGTGAATGAATTGGTGAAGTTACTCTGCGACCCGCCCGCTGGAGAAGAGGCTTTCCTGTTGGATTTGATCACAAATCGCGTACCGGCAGGTGTTGATGAGGCGGCCTACGTGAAGGCCGCGTTCTTAGCCGCCCTCGCCAAAGGCGAGACCACTTCACCCCTCATGGATGCTCGGCGTGCCACTGAGTTGCTCGGCACCATGCTCGGCGGCTATAACATTTCACCATTAATCGAACTGCTTGATGCGCCCGAGGTCGCTGAAACCGCCGCGGACGCACTGAGCAAAACACTACTGATGTTTGATGCTTTCCATGACGTGGTGGAGAAGTCAAAAACCAATCCGCAAGCTGCCCGTGTCCTTCAGTCGTGGGCTGATGCCGAGTGGTTCACCAGCCGACCGGCCTTGGCTGATGCCATCCAATTGACCGTTTTTATGGTCGAGGGCGAGACCAACACCGATGACCTCTCGCCGGCCGGCGACGCATGGAGTCGACCAGATATTCCGTTACACGCGCTATCGATGTTGAACAAGCGCATGGATGATGCGCTGGGCACCATAGAAACGCTTAAGGCGAAGGGGCATCCCCTGGTTTATGTTGGCGACGTGGTGGGCACAGGGTCCTCACGCAAATCCGCAACCAACTCAGTCCTGTGGCATATGGGTGATGACATTCCGCACATTCCGAACAAGCGTGATGGCGGTTTCGTCCTCGGTGGCAAGATTGCGCCTATTTTCTTTAATACGATGGAAGATGCCGGCGCCCTGCCTATCGAATGCGACGTCAGTAAGATGAATATGGGCGATGTCATTACACTTCACCCGTTCGAAGGCGTCATTCGCAACGAGTCGGGCGATGTGATCAGTACATTCGAGCTCGCAAGTGACGTCATCCTCGATGAAGTTCGCGCTGGTGGCCGAATTCCGCTCATCATTGGCCGGGGCCTGACACAAAGGGCTCGAGAGGCCCTTGGACTCAGCGCCTCGGACGTTTTCACGCTTGCTGCGCCCGCAGGCGCATCAGATAAAGGCTTCACCCTCGCTCAAAAAATGGTCGGCCGAGCGTGTGGTGTGGCTGGGGTCCGACCCGGTCAGTATTGTGAACCCAAAATGACCACAGTGGGCTCTCAAGACACGACAGGGCCTATGACCCGAGATGAGTTAAAGGAGCTCGCCTGCCTAGGCTTTTCCGCTGACCTCGTCATGCAATCGTTTTGTCACACCGCGGCTTACCCCAAGCCCGTGGATATTGAAACCCAACACCAATTGCCAGACTTCATCCGCAATCGCGGCGGCGTATCCCTGAGACCGGGTGATGGCATCATTCACTCGTGGCTAAACAGAATGTTATTGCCTGATACCGTGGGCACAGGTGGCGATTCCCACACACGGTTTCCTATTGGCATCAGCTTTCCCGCTGGCTCAGGCTTAGTCGCTTTCGCTGCCGCTTTAGGCGTCATGCCACTCGATATGCCCGAATCTGTTTTAGTAAGATTCAAAGGTGAGATACAACCAGGCATCACACTGAGGGATCTCGTCAATGCCATTCCTTACGCCGCCATCCAACGGGGTCTTTTGACTGTTGAGAAAGAGGGCAAAAAGAATGTTTTCAGTGGCCGTATTCTCGAAATCGAGGGCTTACCCGACCTCAAGGTCGAGCAAGCCTTTGAGATTAGTGATGCGTCGGCCGAGCGCTCCGCTGGCGGCTGCACCATTCGGTTAGGCGAAGCGCCAATCAAAGAATATCTGACGTCTAATGTCACGCTGCTTAAGTGGATGATCAGCGAGGGCTATGGAGACGAACGAACCCTCGCTCGGCGAATCGGGGCAATGGAAGAATGGCTTGCAAACCCAGAACTCATGGCACCTGATGAGGATGCAGAGTACTTCGAAGTCATTGAAATCGATTTGAACGAGATCAAAGAGCCTTTGCTTGCATGTCCAAATGACCCTGATGATGTGCGACCACTGTCTGAAGTCGCTGGTCGACAAATCGATGAAGTTTTCATCGGCTCGTGCATGACCAACATTGGTCACTTTCGAGCAGCTGCGAAAATGCTGGGAAATGCGAAGTCGATTCCGACTCGCCTTTGGATCTCCCCACCAACAAAAATGGATCAGCACCAACTGATGGAGGAAGGCGTTTATAACGTCTTCGCTCAAGCTGGCGCGCGAACGGAGATGCCCGGATGTTCTCTGTGTATGGGAAACCAAGCACGGATCGCGCCCAACACAACCGCTGTGTCAACGTCGACTCGAAACTTCCCGAATCGATTGGGCGATGGCGCGGATGTCTTTCTCGCCTCTGCTGAATTGGCGGCAGTCGCAAGCATTCTGGGAAGACTGCCATCTGTTGAAGAGTATCTCGCCCATGCCGCAGAACTCGACACTCTCGCTGATGACATATATCGCTATCTCAACTTCAATGAAATTGCGTCCTTTCAAAACGCTGCGGATCAAGCCCTAATCCCAGCGGTTAACGTCGTCACGGTCTAGCCTTATCCTCGCCGCGCGCCGCTATAGGCGCGCGTGCGCGGGCGGCCTACTATCCCTACCTGCAAACCGGCTTTCCTTTGCCCCCATCTGGGTGTGAACGTTCTCTAAATATCGGCCCACCAAGAGGACAGCGAGCACCCCATGCCCGAACTCGAGTATCACAATTTAGCCGACCGTCCGGAGGACGTAACCCTCGTGATGCCGTGTTGGCAAAGCCATTGGCACGCAAGCATGGGCGATCTTCCGCCTTTCACCCAAGATTTTTAGGCGACGCTGGGTAAGCATCACCTACCGCTCGATGTGATCGGCTACCTGAGTGGATACCCTGTTGCCGCGGCAGCGTTGAAAGAGCACGAGCTAATAGAGTGCTTTCCCAACGATCGCTAACGCTTGGGTCGGGTTTATATTACCAGCCCATCGGGGGCGAGACATTGCGTGCCGGCTGACCGTATCTGTGATCGACCTAGCGATACACAGGCAACTGCCTCAGCGCGCTCGTTAAACTGAACACCAGGGCGGTGGAATCTACACAGATATCAGTTGGCAACTTTTGGATCATCGCCAAGCCACTGAAGGAGCGGCCTTGGCCATGGTAACGCCTCTGCACTAGCGCTCGCGCGCTTTGGCTGTCATAGAGAGAATGCAGCTCGCAAGTTGACGAAGCCTCAGCCGAAAAGCCAACCACTGCCACCGCAAAATACGTTGCTTGAATTCCCTCCTTGAGACCGTTTGAGCGGAATAGTAAACCGTCTGATAGTCTGCAATGACTGTCTCGAGTGACTTGGAGGCCGGCCCGGAGGGGATCATCGTTAAGAGTCGATCAATGGGTTGTGTCGCCAAAAGCGACGCCTGCGGCTCTATCCATCTCGCACCTCGGAGGATCGCAAGACGATCAAGTGCAGCCGTCGATGCGGCCTGTCGAGTAGAGCCTCGCAAACTCTCAAAAAAAGCGATGACGACGAACAAAACGATTATCGCACCTAAGGCAATATGAACCGTATCACTCGCATCCAACTCAGGTGATAACCAGCGAACAAGGTTCACCTGATCATCCCGATCAAAGTTCAATACCCGCTGATCCCAATAGTGTTGAATCGCCGTGAGCGTGAGGACAAATTCCGCCGCCAGGACACCATCGAGACGCCGATACCAGGCCCAATTTGCATTCTGAAACCCCGGCAACTGGCTCAATGCTTGCAATCCCTCGCTAATCCGCTCCGGTGAAACAAACGTCGTTGGGTCCACCCGACGCCAGCCCTCCCCGTCGATCCAAATTTCAACCCAAGCGTGTGCATCATATTGACGGAACTCAACGTAACCACCCAGCTCGTTGTAGCGTCCTCCTTGATAGCCCGTGACGACCCTGGCCGGCAGGTCCGACATGCGAGCCATCGCGGCCATGGCGCTGGCAAAGTGCTCGCAAAACCCCGACCGCGTGCCGAATAGAAAATCGTCGACCGGATCACCGACGGCTCTTGGTGGAGTGAGCGAGTAACGGAAGTCACCCTGGAGGAAAAAACGCCGCATCGTGCGAATTCGCTCCCTCGGCGACTGACGATCCATCGCCTGCGTCTCGATCCACGAGGCCAGTCGCGGATGGTTCTTCGGATCAATCGCGGTCAACCGCGCACGCTCTATGGAAGACAGCGGTGAAGCAATTTCACGCGTGTCACGATACTTGAGGGAAAATTGCGCTCGCTGATTGAAGGGCGCGCGCGCGCGAAGACGGTCATCGCTCAGCCTTTGAACCCCAAGTGGATAAACACCATCGAGATACTCGAGGTAGGGTAAAACGCTTAATCCATTGGGCTCTAAGATCAGCTGGTAACCCAAGCCCTCATCCTCTGCGGCTTGCCACCGCCGAGGTAAACGCTTCGCTGCCCGGTCGATTTCCCACGTGCTTCCATCGAAGTCTGTAAGTGTATAGGCACGGATATAGCGAGACGCTATCGGCGGTGTCGGACCATCGAACGCAACCCGCAGGGCGAGCGCGTCATCTTCGATCAACTGTCCAATCGACCCCATGGTGAGCTGATCCGACAGACCGGTCTTCGCCGACATCAAAGGTTGGGGCACAGCCCATAGGGGTGGAAGTCTCGGCAAGAAAAGAAAAAGCACCAAGAACGCTGGAAACGCAAGCGCTAAAATTTTGGCCCCTCGACCGATAAGCACCTGTGGACGAATGACCCGGGTACTGTTGACCTGAACCGACACGAACGTTGTCAGCGCAATGCCCAGCAATGCGTACAGCGCAGCTAACATCGATTGATCATAAAGAAACTGAGCCATCATCACGATGTAACTCAAATGTAGAACTTGGAAGGCATCTCTCGTTTGATTCAGCTCAAGCGACTTTGAGGCGTACATCAGCATCAAGAGCGCGACCCAGGGTTCAATCAGAAGCAGACTTTGATATTCAAGGACGAGCGAGATACTCGCGACAAGGACCCAGCCGACCTTCCATAAAGATGAACTGGTCTTCTTCATGCCTTGCGTGACCAGAAGGCGATCAAGCATCGCTGCGCAACTGATCAGAGCCACCCATAGGGGAAACAGCCTCCAGAGTGGCAGCAGCAGGACCACTTGCAAAGCCATAAGGCTTTGGACCTTCATTCTGCTCAGTATCACAGGCTGCTTTTCTCTTCAGCAACGGCGAGGAACCCCAGTGCTTGCTCGAGGTGTCGCTCGCCCTGCGAACGAGGCAATGTCCTGCCTGGAAGCACTAGAGCGAAGTCCAGTTCGCGGTGCGTCAATTCAATCGCCCAATACGTCAAACGCTGGAGTGCCGCCTCGAAGGTTAGCTGCGGGTAATCCTCCCGAGAGAGGGTTCTTTTCTGCGCAATCGGCGCTTCAAATTCCTTGACATAGAGCCCTGAAAATCGAGCGCTCACCCGCCAATCAATGGTTCGCGTGTCATCACCCGGCTGATATATCTTCGCTCCAACCTTGGCATCACTTCGCGCCCAACTGGGCCTGGCAGTCTCCTCGGCCCCTTCGGACCGCTCCGGCTCAGGTAATTCGTCCTGGATCGGACTGGGGTAAGCGAGGCTGTGGTTTGAAAACTCGATCAACGACCAAGCGCGAAAGAGCCCCTGAGGATACCGAGTTTCGAGACGCAAGCGGCCCGGATTGAACACCCCGCGTTTTGAGGGGCGAATAGGCACTTGGATCGTGTTTTGCGCGCGCCTTTCGACTTCGAGGAGCCGCGGCACCTCTCCTGGGTAGGCACAGTCAACGGCATGGTGATCATGGGAACTCGTAGCCATGAGCGTCGAAAAATCCCGCTGGCCGACTTCAACGAGAGATGGCGGGGATATTGTGAGCGTCAATCCCGCTAGATTTTGATAGGTCTGGATCATGACCACGAGGAACATAGCGAACATGTAAAACGCCAACGCAAGCATTAGCGTATTTTGATAATTGATACCCGCGACCCATACGACCAAGGCACAGAGCACAAACAAGAACCCTTGCCCAGTGGGTACAATAAAAATATTGTTAAGCCCCAGCTCATGGCGTGAAGTGGGGGGCACACGCCGGTTGAGCCATCGCGCGAAGCGAGGACTTTCCTGAACGTGGTCAATCCACTTGCTCATGTCAAATTACAACATCAACTTCACTAAGCAGTTGCTCGGCGAGTTCCACGCCGGATCTAGGTCCATGGCTCGAGCTGATCAAGCGATGGCTGGCCACTGCAACAAACACCCTTTGGACATCGCTCGGAAGCACATGATCTCGCCCTTCCATCCAAGCGTTCGCTCGAGAAGCAGTCACGAGCGCCATCCCGCCCCTTGGGGATAACCCAAGCCGACACTGCGGAGATGTTCGGGAATGCTGAACCAGACGATAGACATAATCAGCAAGCGTCTCGCTCACCCTCACTTGATCAACTTCTGCCTGAAACGCTGACACCTTATTGGGCTCGCTAGCCGCCTCGAGTTGCTGAATCCGCTGCCGACGATCGCCTTCAGTCAGCAACCGAACTTCTGCCTCGCTATCGGGGTAGCCAAGCGACAGACTAACCAAGAATCGATCCAATTGGGATTCAGGCAAAGGATAGGTACCTGTCTGGAAAAAAGGGTTTTGCGTAGCGATGACGAAAAAAGGCTCCGGCAATGGATGGGTCACATGGTCGGCCGTGACCTGGCGCTCTTCCATGGCCTCAAGCAGCGCAGCTTGAGTTTTGGGCGTGGTTCGATTGAGCTCATCGGCAAGCAATACTTCGGTAAACACTGGACCATTCTTCCACACCAGCGTTTGCGTGGCAGCGTCCCAGTAACTCATTCCTAAGACGTCACCCGGCATCACGTCAACCGTGAATTGCACCCGCTTTTGCGCCAGTCCGAGCACCGCCGAGAGGGCTTGGGCCAGGGTTGTTTTGCCCATGCCTGGCAAGTCTTCTATCAAGACATGCCCACGCGCAAGGAGTGCAAGCACGGCCAGCCAAATCTGCTCAGGCTTACCCAGAAGAATGTCATTCAGTTGGTCGACCACCGGTTGAATTGGTGAGGGCATCGCGAATCACTTATTGATAATTATGGAGATCGATAATCTCTTTTGGCACCACACGCGCTTGTTTGGCAACGTCATTTCTGACCGATTCAACGCGATCAAGGTAAGCCTTATCAACCCCACCGGTGACATACTCGCCATTGAATACTGAGCAATCAAAAGTTTGCACCGCTGGGTTAATGCCCAACGCACAGTCTTGCAGGTCCGCCAAATCCTGGTAAACCAACCAATCAACCCCGATGTACTCTGCGACCTCTTCCTCTGAGAGTTTATGCGCAACAAACTCTGAGGGTGCGGGCATATCGATCCCGTATACGTTGGGATACCGCACAGGCGGCGCAGCAGACGCGAGGTAAACTTTTTTTGCCCCGGCGTCACGCGCCATTTGGACAATTTGCTTCGACGTTGTTCCTCGAACAATCGAGTCATCCACAAGCAGTACGTTCTTATCTCGAAACTCCAGCTCGATGGCATTCAACTTTCTACGGACCGATCGCTTGCGTTCGGACTGCCCCGGCATGATAAATGTTCGCCCAATATACCGATTCTTGATCAGCCCTTGTCGATACTTCACATCGAGACGATGGGCCATGGGTAACGCGGCGGTGGCTGATGTGTCGGGGATAGGAATCACCACATCGATATCGTGATCCGGCCAGAGCCGCAGAATTTTATCTGCCAACTTCTCGCCCATCTTGAGTCTGGCCTTGTAGACGGAGATTCCATCAATTATCGAGTCTGGTCTCGCGAGATAAACAAACTCGAAGATACAGGGCGCGTACCTGGGCTGCTTCGCACACTGGCGACGATGAACCCGCCCGTTCATTTCAATATAAACCGCTTCGCCAGGTTTAATGCTATCCATAGGCTGATAGCCCAAAACATCCAGGGCAACGCTCTCGGATGCCATCATATACTCTGGTCCGTCTTCGCCTTTTCTCTGACCGATAATGAGCGGACGAATAGCATTCGGGTCTCGAAACCCCACCAATCCATAGCCGGCGATCAGCGCTAACGCTGCGTAAGCGCCCACGGCACGCTCATGGACCCGCTCCACCGCATTGAAGACGTCTTCTGGCTTAAGCCGAAGGCCTGCAACCGCCTGGAGTTCATGTGCGAAAACATTGAGCAGTACTTCTGAATCACTCGAAGTATTGATGTGGCGCCGATCGGACCTGAAAAGCTCTTCATTTAAGTCATCTGCATTGATCAAGTTGCCGTTGTGAGCCATGCAAATGCCAAATGGGGAATTCACGTACATGGGCTGCGCCTCAGCGGAGCTCGAACTGCCAGCCGTGGGATACCGCACATGGGCAATGCCCATGGAGCCCTCAAGCGCATCAATATGCGACTGACTGAAAACGTCTCGAACCAACCCATTGTCCTTGCGTAAAGTCAGACGGTCTCCCGAGCAAGTCACGATGCCTGCAGCGTCCTGGCCTCGATGCTGCAACATAGACAGCGCCTCATAGAGGTCTACACTCACTGAGGATCGTCCAACCGCACCCGCTATTCCACACATCGATACACCCCCTAGGTGATGGATTTCGTCAGGCCATCGGAATATTCCAATAACCTCGGCAGCACCCAATCTAACCCCGCATTAAACATCGGCACGAGCCGAGAAGCTTGCCACCAACCGTCCTCCTGGATAGGGAGACCATATCGCAGCAGGGCAAGCCCGAGCATCACCAGGAGAACGCCCCGAGCAAAACCAAAAACCAGGCCAAGCGCTCGGTCAGCAAAGCCCAGACCCGAGGCGTGAACCAGTTTAACAATGAGCTTAATGAGCAGCCCGCCTATGATCAGTGAGACGGCCATCAGAACCGAAAACGCAATCAGATAACGAATTGAAGCCGTATCGATCCACTCTGCGAGCATCTGGGACACGGCGTCGGCAAATCCTCGGGCGAGCAGGGCGGCCAGGACCCAATTGCCAAGACTCAATGCCTCACGCACGAGCCCGCGAAAGAGCGCCATCAAACACGACCCACCAACGATCACCAAAATGACCCAATCAGCGGCGACCAGCACGCCTAGCCTCCTATCTGCCGCGCATCGTCTTCGACACGATAACGCACAATCTGAACACTCAACCCCAGCGAGTCAGCAATCTCTTGCCCTGCCTGACTGAGCGCTGCCTGGTCTAACGAGGGACCCACCAAAACCTGATAAAACTGCCCTTCATTGGTTCGGTTCAAGAGCACGTATGCGCCATGACCCAACGCTCTAATCTCCTTTCGCAGCGCGACGGCGTTATCCCGGTCGCGGAAACTCGCGACCTGAAGACTCCAACCCACGGGAAGCCCATTTTGATCGAGCAGCGCACCGTCTGTGACATCCTCATCATAAGTATCGGCTAAATCTTGCGGCATCCGTGCCGAGTTCGCTCGACTTCGAGCTTCCATCGCGGCTTGTATTTCACTGACTGATATTTTTTCTCGAAAATCGAACGCGGGCGCTGGCGGAATATCCTCAATCACCGCGAGCCGGGCATCTTCGGAACCATCAAATATCAGGGGGATAAAGATCACTGCGACCGCAGCAATAACTGACGCGCCAACCAGGCGATGTTTGAGCCCGCTCTCCAATGCCTTGGCCTAATCGAAAGGGTGAATACCCAGGTAGTTTAAGCTTTCGCCCACCACAGGGAAAGAACCAAAGACGACGACCAAGTCGCTAGACGCGGTGTGTCCGAGCGCAGCGGCGAGCGCCTCAGTGAATGAAGGATAGGAAGCTGCCGATTGCAAACCATTGGCATGAAGGGTTTTTACAATCTCTGCACCAGGCAGCGCGCGAGCTTCATCGACTTGACTGCAGTGAAAAAACGTCACAGCGCCCCCAAGAGCCTGCAACATCTCGGTCAGTGCCTTGTCTCGATAGACGCCGAACACGCCCTCGACCTTCGACGTAGGATGAAGATTTGACCAAGCACGCAGGGTCCGACTCAGCCTGGCAATAGCGTGCGGATTGTGCGCCACGTCCATGAGCAAGGTTCGATCGCCGTACTGCACCCAAGACTGGCGCCCCACCAACGTCAGATCGAGGAGGCCCTCGGGTGCTGGCGGCCAGTAAAGCATTGCACTGGTCTGCATGGCGGCAGCGAGACTAATAGAGGGCAGCCGAGGTTTTCCGATTTGTGCTTCCATTTGATCGGCACTTGAGGTCCACCAAAGACGTTCGTCATCCCAGCCGAAGTCTCGACCAAGCTGAAGGTTGGGTACATCCAATTTCTTCAGTTCGTTTAGAACCGATTGCGGTGGATCGGGATCTGCGATTATGGCTGGCACCCTCTCACGAAGAATGCCCGCCTTTTCGAGACCAATGGCCTCTCGAGTCGAACCTAAGTAGTGCTCATGATCCATTGCGATAGGCAAAATGACACTGACATCGGGGGTCACCACATTCATCGCATCCAGACGTCCGCCCAACCCCACTTCGAGAATCGCAAGATCCAAGTCAGCGGCTTGGAACACCACCAGAGCAGCGAGACTCGAAAATTCGAAGTAGGTCAGAGTGATTTCAGCGCGAGCCGCTTCAATTTGATTGAACGCATCAACGATGACTTCATCATCGACGGGTCGACCTTGAATTCTGATACGCTCTGAAAAATGCTGGATGTGCGGGCTTGTCGTCAGACCGACGGTCAATCCCGCATTCAGCGCCAAATGGTTCAAGGCTTCACAATACGACCCCTTACCGTTGGTTCCTGCTGCCAAGACTACGAGGTTGGCAGGATGGCAAACACCGAGCCGCTCTGCCACGCGCGACACACGATCAAGACCGAGATCCCAGCCGACAGGATGGACCTGCCCAATATATTCGAGCCAATCCGCTAAGGTCCGCATCAACTAGCCGGGTTGGATCTGATCGAGCGCGGTCCGAATCGCGCTCAGGCGTTCGGTGATGGGAAGCAGCGCGCTTGAACGCCCAACTGCGTCCAGCTCAGCGGCACATCCCAACTTACCCATGTCGTCCACCAAGGACGAACCGATGACGACACCATCGGAAACACGTCCAACGAGTTCAGCGGAGGCTGCGTCTTTGATCCCAAAGCCTACGTAGACCGCCTGATCCGTCATCGACTTAAAATGGGTCACCTTTTGGGCCACATCGTTTGGATCCAACTTTGCTGAGCCCGTTGTGCCCTTTAGAGAAACGTAATAGACGAATCCCCGCGACGCATCACAGACTTTCTTGGCGCGAGCATCCGTGGTCGTTGGCGCGAGGAGAAACACAGGACATATCTCATGTTCAAGGAGCACGGGTGCCAACTCGACCGCTTCTTCTGGCGGCAAGTTCACGATAATGGTTCCGTCGACGCCTGCTGCCTGCGCGGCACGACCGAATGCCTCAAACCCCATGGCTTCGATGGGATTTAGATATCCCATCAGAACGATCGGGGTCGATTGATTGGCCTTTCGAAAATCTTCGACGAGTCCCAAGGTTCGCCTGAGCGTTATACCATGGGCCAAGGCTCGCTCATGACCCAATTGAATCACTGGCCCTTCGGCTTCAGGATCCGTGAAAGGGACACCCAATTCGATGACGTCGACGCCGGCATCGACCATGGCATGCATCGCCTCAACCGTCCAATCTGGGCTGGGATCACCCGCAACAATATAAGCAACAAGCTGGCGTCGACCCTTCGCCAGAGCCTGCCCTGTACTGCGCTCTAATCGATTCATTGATTTACCCTATGGAAATGCCATCAAGCCGTGCCACCGTGGGAATGTCTTTGTCACCCCGGCCAGAAAGATTGATCACGATGTGTTGGTCGGGCCGTAACGTCGGAGCGAGCTCGGCCGCATAGGCAATTGCGTGACTCGATTCCAGCGCGGGCAGAATCCCTTCTAGGCGATTCAACTGCCTGAAAGCGTTCAGTGCCGCCTCGTCAGTGACCGCCACGTATTCTGCTCGACGGACCTCCTTCAACCACGCATGCTCGGGTCCCACGCCTGGATAATCAAGTCCTGCAGAGACCGAATGCGTCTCTCTAATCAACCCATCCTCGTCCTGCATGAGGTAAGTCCGATTACCATGTAACACACCGACCACACCGTCGTTGAGGGGTGCGGCATGGCGACCCGTAGTGAGACCGTCGCCGCCGGCTTCTACACCAATCAGCCTCACCGAAGGGTCCTCAAGAAAGGGATGAAACATGCCCATCGCGTTGGATCCTCCACCGACGCAAGCAATCACCACGTCGGGCAAACCCCCTTGTCTTTGCCTAAACTGCCCCTTGGTTTCTCGGCCAATCACAGATTGAAAATCCCTGACAATCATCGGATAAGGATGAGGACCAGCGACCGTACCGATAATGTAGTGGGTGTCGTCAACATTGGTTACCCAATCTCGCATGGCTTCATTGAGCGCATCTTTTAATGTTCTGGATCCCGATGTCACCGGGACAACTTCGGCGCCAAGCAACTTCATCCGATAAACATTCAAACTCTGCCGCTCGATGTCATCGGCGCCCATATAAACGGTGCACTTCAATCCAAAGCGAGCCGCCACAGTCGCCGACGCTACCCCATGCTGGCCTGCACCCGTCTCTGCAATGATTCTGGGTTTTCCCATGTGCCGGGCCAGTAACGCATGACCGATACAGTTATTTACTTTGTGAGCGCCTGTGTGATTTAAGTCTTCTCGCTTTAGCCAAATCTGCGCACCACCGTAGGCTTTCGTCAGCCGCTCTGCGTGGTAAAGGGGGGATGCCCTGCCAACGTAGTGTTCTAAATCATCGGCCAACGATTTCTTGAACTCATCATCGTCCTTGAGCCGCTCGTAAGCCGACCCCAACTCCTCCAGGGCAGCCATCAGGGTCTCGGAAACGAATTGACCACCAAAGCGACCAAAGTGCCCCCCTGCATCCGGCATGGACGAAAGGGTTTCGTTCATCCCTCTGATTTCTGAAGATTCACTCATAGTCTCGTACTTCTCCTCTCTGGATCCGAAAACTTTGCCCGCACCCCGGGCAGGATCCCGCTATTTTTGAGTTGATCGAACCACATCCCCTTGGTTTACGGTCTGGATAAAGGTTCTGATCATGCCAACGTCTTTGACCCCGCGTGACGACTCAACGCCACTGCTCACATCCACGGCAAAGGGCGCGGCCACTTCAATTGCCTCACAAACATTTTGCGCCGTAAGCCCCCCTGCGAGTAACCAGGGCCGACCGACATCGCCGATGTCTGGCCAATGTAACGTTTGACCTGTCCCACCATACGCACCCGTAACCACCGCATCTACCAGCAGCGCCACCGCATTTGGGTGTGCGTCACTCACAACGTCTAATGAAGCACGCGACTCGAACCCAAAAGCTTTGATGTAGGGAACCCCAAAAGACTCGCAAAAGGCACGATCCTCACTGCCATGAAATTGAATCAGGTCTATGGAGCATGCGTTGAGCGTCGCTTCAATGACTGAAGGATGCTCGTTCACAAACAACCCAACGCGCTGCACGAAGGGCGGTAAGGCTTCAGCAATCGGCCGAACCGCTTCCGCTGTCATGGCCCGTGGGCTGCGCGAATAAAACACAAACCCCACCGCATCAGCACCGGCCTCGGCCGCGGCCATCGCCTCCGCCTCAGTCTTCAATCCGCAAATTTTGATTCGAGTTCGCACAAGCTTTTCGGAACGACTCAGGAAAGCGCGCGAGTTTATCACGCCCTCCTATGTCATTTTCCGCCTGGTACCAAAAAATCTGCCAGGTCTGGCAAACGAAACCGCGACGCATATTCGACCCGTTCAAGATACAGCCCGTGAGCCGGTGCCATGCGTCCCGCGAGGTGGCGATTTTTAGCCTCAAGCAACGCTCTCATCCATTCCGGATCATTTTGACCAACACCAACGCTACGCAGTGCACCTACGATATTTCGCACCATGTGATACAAAAAAGCATTCGCGGTGACCGTTACAATAACGAGACCTGCCGACTCTGTAACTTGAATCGACCGCAATTCTCGAACAGGCGAATTAGACTGACACTGCGCTGCTCTAAAGCTCGTGAAGTCGTGTTCGCCAATCAAATGCTGGGCGGCCTCATGCATCGCACAAACATCAAGTGCTCGGTGTTCTCGGACCGCAAACCGCTCTAAAAAGGGGTTTACCATTCGGTCATAAAATAAAAGATAACGATACTGCCTCGATTCGGCTGAGAATCGAGCATCAAAGTCCTCTCCCGGGCGCGCAACCCAACGCACGGCCATATCGTCGGGCAACCATCGATTGACTCCCTCCACCCAAGCCTTGTCTGTCCGCTCGGCGATGGTATCGAAATGCACCACCTGGCCAGACGCATGTACTCCGCTGTCTGTTCTGCCGGCGGCCTTAACGGTGATTGAGTGATCGGCGATTCGAGCGAGTGCTGTCTCGAGCTCTCCCTGGACGGTCCGCGCGTTTGCTTGTCGCTGCCAGCCCTGAAAGCCAGTGCCTGCGTAAGCGACGCCTAGAGCGATTCGTTGGGTCATTCCGATCAGTGAGGAAGCTGTTCCAAGAGTTGCTCCGCCTCCCGAACTTCATCTGGACTTCCCGTTGCAATGACTTTAGCCAATTCGGTCTTGGCCGATGTCGAATCCCCCATCTCAATATAAGCTCGGGCCAAATCAAGCGGATGGCTCATCGACTCGTCTGCTCCGTCAATTTCATCAAGATCAAGCGTTTCACCGAGATCCAAATCATCAGTGAGTTCAAGGTCAAGCTCGACTTCGCTCAGATCTGCAGGCACCTCCGCGGTCATGTCGCCTATGCCTTTTTTTGCGCCGCTCACTGCAGCTGCCTCATCACCCGCCGCAGATGCTTCATCATG
>CAYZUV010000028.1:0-17495 GCA_964481245.1 uncultured Pseudomonadales bacterium | reverse complement strand
CCATTGCGGCCGGTGAAACCACGTGTGCGGTGGCGCTGCAAGAAGCTGCGGACCCCTTAAATCTTCATGCCATCTCAACCACTGCCCATCAAGAAGACAATCACATCCTTCTCAACGGGCACAAATCGATGGTGCTTAATGCAGCTGGCTCAGATCACATAATCGTCTCGGCCAGCCTCAACGGCTCAAAGGCTGCGAGCTTATTCATTCTGCCAAGCGCGACACCTGGGATCACGATTGAGGCTTATCCGCTCTTGGACGGTTACGCTGCGGCCGAAGTTAACTTGGAAGCGGTCAAAGTTCCAAATGCCGCAATGCTCGGTGCACTCAATGAGGGTGACGCAATCATTGATCACATGGTCACGCATGGCATTTTGAGCATCTGCGCCGAAGCCGTCGGTGCGATGGAGGTGCTCTACTTAAGCACCATCGAATATACCAAGGGACGAGTACAGTTCGATCACCCATTAGCTGAATTTCAAGTGGTCAAACACCGACTGACCGACATGTTCATTGAGTACAACCTTGCCAAATCGATGTGCCTGAAAACCACCTTGCTGGTGAATGAGAACAGCGACGAAGCCACGCGCCATCTCCATGGTCTAAAGTACCTCGTGGGCAAGGCAGGTCGTTTTATCGGTCAAAACGCTGTTCAACTGCATGGCGGTATGGGCATGACCGAGGATTTAATGGTTGCGCATTATTTTAAGCGGCTCACCGTCATTGACGCCCTGTTCGGTCACACCGATCTTCATCTCGACGAATTCGTGAATGCGCCCGCCTGATGCGCGGCTGCAGCACTGGGAGGACCAGCCGCTCGATGCGCTGCTCGAGCATTTGGGTGTCCGCCAAAGTCATCTGGACGACTATCGCGCACCTCGTCAAGCCGTCGCCAACCCAGAAGGTCTGGTCCCTTTCCCGATAGAGGGGTATGCGCACGTTCTGCTCACCGCTGCCTGTGCGCAGGCCGCCCAAGCGATGATACTTGCCGCCGAGCAGGATCAGATCACGCTCTATCCCATTTCCGGATATCGCACCTTGGCCTATCAAGCGATGTTGATTCAGCGCAAGCTCGATCGCGGTGACACGCTTGAAGACATCATGCGCGTAAACGCATTGCCGGGGTTCAGCGAGCACCACACGGGAGACGCACTGGACTGGGGAACGAGCACCGACACAGACCTTGAGCCCGCCTTTGAGGAGACTCAGGCCTTCCTCTGGCTTTCGCTGAACGCTGGAACCCACGGCTTTTCACTCAGCTATCCGTATAACAATTCGAGTGGATTTATCTACGAACCCTGGCACTGGCGTTTTTCAGCGGTTTAATCACTGGATTCTGATTTACCGTACCTTGCCATTTTGGCAAGCAGCAAGGCACGATCAGCCTCGGACATTGATGAAGCTGCGCTTTGCTTTTCTTGTCGCGCGAATAAATATTTTTCTCGAATAACCCGCCGAGCCTTGAATCCTCTATGCTTTAAGGACTCGAAGGCGGTATCGATCATCATGGGGTTACCGCAGAGCAAGATCCAATCCGAATCGGGATCAAGATCGAGACACTCAAGTCCCGTGTGCAGATACCCTTGAAATTCCGCGGGGCCAGGATGCAGCGGCAGGGTCTGCGAGTAAAAAACCTGCCAATGAAACCAAGCGTTGCGCTCAGCGAATGCCTCTATCCAATCCCGGTACAAGAATTCCGGAGGTTCGCGCACGCCGAAGAGAAGGAGAACACTATCGAAAGGCAGAGGAGACTTTGACTCCAAGGCCTTGAGCATCGGTAGATAGGGCGCGAGTCCCGCGCTGGTCGCTACCAGGACAAGCTTCCTCCCAGAAGGCGGTAACACCAGCCGGCCGTAGGGTCCCTCAATCTCGGCCTCGATCGGGGCTGAATCACCAAACAGCAACTCGGTCGCGCGACCGTCAACCACGGGCGTAATCAGGAGCTCAAAGTCACCTGGCGCGAGGGCGTCATCGCACTGAGCAAAGCTGTAACTCCGCTGGAAGCTGCCACGATCATCCTGGAAGCGAAATCGATAAAACTGACCTGGCACAAACGGCAGCTCAGCCTGATCACTCCGCCAGCGCATCCGAATGGCCGTTGGCGAGATCTTTTCGGTCCATTGAAGGGTAGCTTTAATAGGCATACAGCAAGGTTCCTGCGATCACCCTTATTATGCACCACCCGAGGAGCCCCAACCTTGGTCAGATCCAAAGTCATTCACACGAGCAACCAATCGCTTGTCTTTTAAGGGGCAGCAAGTAAGGGGCAGCAAGCCCATCAAGGGTCATTTCTAGCACACCCCCCGCGTCACCCGTTCCAGTTAATCCTATACAAATGTCTCAGCGAGGCGATCCATTAGGGAGGATCCTATCTCGGCCACCCTATCTGGGCGACGCTATCTGGGTCACCTTATCCGAGCGACCCTATCCGGGCGACCCTATCCGGGCGACCCTATCCGGGCGACCCAAATTGCTGTGCCAGGCCCCCTATGACATGATCCCTCGCGTCACAATGAATGGAACGACCAGAGGCCACGAATTCAGAATGGATATCGCCATCATTGGCGCCGGTGCCGCTGGTTTGGCCGCAGCTCGGCGCCTGACCGAACATCACAACGTCACTGTTTTCGAGTCACTGCCAGAGATTGGCGGTGTCTGGGCCTGCTGCCAGGCTGCGACCTGCCAACCCATCTATGATGAGCTGAGAACCAACATCCCCATTGACCTAATGGCCTTCTGGGATTTTCCTTTTCGAGCCCAAGACAAGAACTCAAGCACCGGAGATTTCCCTCGGGCAGACGCGGTTCAGGCCTATCTTCGCCGTTTTGCTGAGCACTTTGATCTGCTCGATCTTGTAAAGCTAGAGACTCGGGTCGTCACGGTTGAACCCCTCCCCTTAGATCGATGGCAAGTTCGCTGGGAAAAGAACACGCCAGCAAGCGGTGAGGCGGTCTTCGATGCGGTCGTGGTTTGCTCGGGGCACTATCATCGGCCGGTCTTTCCCACACGACCCGCTATAGATCATTTTTCCGGCCGAGTGATGCATGCAGCCAACTTTACGGCTGGTGACGATCATCGAGGTGAGCGGGTTTTGGTGTGGGGTGCCCATGCCTCAGGCACCGACCTTGTTCGCTTGATCGCGCCCCATGCCGCATCTGTCTTTTGGTCTGGCCACGCAGATACCATGACCGCGGCATCGGCTGATTTGACTAACGTCCACTGCCACGCTGACATCACGGATTATGAGACCTCAACGTTCCACTTTGCTGATGGCGAGGAGATATCTCAGATCGATACGCTGATTTACTGCACCGGGTACGCGTACGAATTTCCCTTTTTCTCACCAGACCTGCTCAACTGTAACGGCGAGCGGATTGATGATCTTTACCTGGATCTCATACACGCCGAATTACCGACGCTCGCCTTCATCGGCATTCCCTCGCTGATCATCCCCTTTCCCTTGTTCGATGCGCAAAGTCGGTGGCTGAGCGCACTTTGGCAAGGGACATTCACTCTAGCTGATCGATCAGCACGAAAGGCATGGGTCCAAGCAAGATGCCAAGCATTCCAAGCGCTCGACAAACCTGATCGCGCTTTTCATCGATTAGGTGAAGCCCAAATGACCTACATGAGGCAGTTATTGGCGCAAGCCGGCGAACCCAGCCTGCCACACGAATTCGAGTCGGCCACTCGCGCTGCGCAACGACATCGTTTGGAGTATGCGGGCAGCTTTCGAGATCAACCCATCGGGAGACTCAGTCATCGACCGCCTTCATAAAGTCAATATCCCGCTTTTCGCCCGACGGGACCGGTACCTCCACAAGTCGCTCATCCACATCATCGTATTCCAGACGTAGCGCACGACACATGGTGGCGTGCATTTCATACGTACAGGTAATGTACGTGAGCTCAAGAATCGCTTCATCCGAGAGTTCGGCTTTCAAAGCAGCCATCGTGGCCTCTGGCACGCGTCCACCGGAGAGCACGAGGTCATCGGTATAAGATAAGACCGCCCGCTCTAGTGGCGTAAACAGCTCACTTGATCCCCATGAGGGAATCGCCTCGATATGCGCCTCCGAATAACCCGCGGCTCGTAGCGCCTTACAATGCTGAGAGAATACAAAAAGACTGCCCCTCGCATAGCCAGCTCTGGCTTGACCGAGTTCCCTCAGCTTCGGGCTGATTTGTCGATTCCTACCTCGGTAAAATTGGAAGCCCTGAACGGCGTGACGAAAACAATCGGGTACCAGCGCAAAAACCGACCACCAGTTTCCAGGGGTGCCCGTTGCTGTCCCAGGATGCGTAACAGGATCAACACCTGGACCAAAAACCGCGTCGTAAACCTTTTGAACATCCGGAGGGGCTTCGGCTCTTGGCACTTCTCTTAATCTGGGCATGCTTCTTTTCCTTGGGTTATTGGGTTATTGGGTCCTTGGGTTATTGGAGGTCTTCATATCTCAAACGGCGCCCGTGCTCATCGCGAGCCCGAGGCAAGTCGCGGTCGGTGATGTCTAACACCACGACGCAAAAACATGCGCCCTCGGGTTTTCCACTCGATACTCCCACGGTTAGCACCTGCAGCCAAGTCCTTGATCTATCTACCCTGTTCGCAATTTGACTGGATTCAAAGCAACATTTTCACGCCCAGTCCAGTAAACTCTGCGGTTTTGGCTTTTAAAGAGCAGCGCGGAAAACAGGATCAATGAGAAGACCATTAGCGGCTGAAGCACTGGGCACCTTCTTTCTCCTCGCCTGCGTGGTTGGGTCGGGCATCATGGCCGAACGGCTCGCGGGTGGTAATGTCGGCATCGCCCTACTGGGCAACACCATCGCCACCGGCGCCATGCTTTACGTTTTGATCACCTTCTTGGGACCGATTTCTGGTGCGCACTTCAACCCGGCAGTCACCCTCGCGATGGTCCTTGAGCGTCGAATCACTCGGCAAACAGCGATATTTTATGTAGCGGTACAAGTTGTGGCTGCGGTTGCAGGTACGTGGGCCGCGCACACCATGTTCGCCGAGGAGATTCTTCAGTTCTCCGAGAAACTTCGAACAGGCCCAGACCAGTGGTTCTCAGAGAGCCTGGCCACATTTGGCTTGGTCATCACGATCTTCGGCTGCGTTCGCTACAAAGCCGATGCTGTACCCGCAGCCGTGGGCCTTTATATCACCAGCGCGTATTGGTTCACGGCCTCCACCTCTTTCGCTAACCCTGCTGTGACCATTGCAAGGAGCCTCACCAACACTTTCAGCGGCATTGCGCCGGCTCACGTTCTGGGGTTCATCAGCGCTCAACTTGTTGGCGCGATCATCGCGGTTTGGGTTCATCGAATGCTGATCAAGGACCGATGATCGTGTGCCTGGCCCGACAACCCTATCAGCGTCAACTACAACGAATAGCCAGTCACTCACATGCGTGATTATTTTCTTAAACGCCTGGCGCTGATACCGCCGACCCTCCTGGGCGTCACTTTGATTGTCTTCGCAATCACGCGCCTGGTGCCCGGGGGCCCGCTGGAACGCGCCATCATGGAAGCGCAAGTCATGGATGCAGGCGCAGGAAGCTTCTCTTCGAGCGCCGGTCAAACCATGGCGATCTCAGAGGATCAACTCGAACAGCTCAAAGCGTACTACGGCTTCGATAAGCCGCTCCTCGAGAGCTATGTCATTTGGCTGGGAAAAATTTTCAGAGCCGACCTCGGCACATCCTATCGCTACAACGAACCCGTTTGGGATGTCATCAAAAGCCGATTCCCTGTCTCCATCTATTACGGGCTCGTCACCTTGGTGCTGACCTACGCTGTCTGTATACCCTTGGGGGTCTTAAAAGCGGTTCGACATCGAACAACCATCGACACCGCGTCCTCTATTTTGATCTTCATTGGTTACGCGGTGCCCGGATACGCGCTCGGATCGTTGTTGCTCCTGTTCTTCTCGGTGAGGTTAGATTGGTTTCCCATGGGCGGGTTCATGAGCTTTAACTACGACAGCTTGTCTCCAAGCGAGCAGTGGTTAGACATCATCCATCACTCTATCCTGCCCTTAATTTGCTACATCATTGGCAGCTTTGCGTTAGTGACCATGCTTTTGAAGAACCATCTATTGGAGAACCTTGCGGCAGATTACATTCGCACAGCCATCGCCAAGGGCGTATCGTTTAGAAACGCGGTTTTGAAACACGCGCTTCGCAACTCAATGATTCCTATAGCAACCACATTCGGTCAGAACATTACACTGCTCGTGGGAGGCTCGTTCTTAATTGAATCCATCTTCGATATCGATGGGTTTGGACTGCTCGGTTTAACTTCGATTCTCGATCGAGATTACCCGGTGGTGATGGGCGTCGTACTGCTTAGCAGTCTGCTCTTGCTCATCGGTAACGTATTGTCCGATCTTCTCGTTGCGCTTGTCGATCCAAGAATTAGGTTCCAGTAATGCGCTGGCAACTTAACCCTCAGACCCTCAAAAAAATTGATCGATTCAAAAAAATCAAAGTCGGTTACATGAGTTTTTTGATCCTAGCTGCGCTGAGCGTGTTGCTGGCAACCGCCGAGCTCTGGGTCAACAATCGGGCGCTGATCGTGAGCTACGACGAAACCATTTACTTTCCCACCTATGGCGCTTTTATCCCGGGCTCGACCTTTGATCTGGGTTATGACTACGAAACCAATTATCGTGATCTCAAAGCGACGCTCGAGGCGTCTCAACGGGGCTGGGTGATTTTGCCTCTCGTGCCCTACAATCCTTTTGAGAGCGATGCGCAAGATGGTATCCTCAGGCCCACTCCGCCGGACCCAGAACGAGGCCATTTTTTAGGCACGGATACCACAAGCCGCGACATCTTAGCCCGACTCGTCTATGGCACTCGAACCGCACTGCTCTTTGCTCTGGCTTTCATGATCAGTGTTTATTTCATTGGCGTAGTCATTGGCTGCAGCATGGGCTACTTCGGTGGCGCCTTTGATCTGATTTTCCAACGCTTCATCGAAATCTGGTCCAACGTGCCATTTTTGTACATGGTGATCATCGTCTTTTCCATAATCCCCATTGAGTCATCCGTGGCCGCTCGAGTCATCATTCTTCTTGTCGTCATGGTGCTATTTAGCTGGACCAGCATGACGTACTACATGCGAACCGAAACCTATAAGGAAAAGTCACGCGACTACGTCCAAGCCGCGCGGGTTTTGGGCGCGGGCACGTTACGCATTATTTTCAGACACATCTTGCCTAACGTGCTAGCGACACTGGTGACCTTCATGCCCTTCACCATTGTTTCAGCGATCTCCGCCGTCACTGCGCTCGATTTTCTCGGCTTCGGGCTGCCCGTGCCGACACCAAGTCTCGGAGAACTCTTAAAGCAAGGCACGGGTAATCTCAGAACCGCGCCCTGGATCGTGATCTCGGCCTTCACCACGCTTGTGATGCTACTCACCATCGTGACCTTTATTGGCGAGGCAATTCGCGAGTCGTTTGACCCCAAAAAATATACGCTCTATCGGTGACTACTATGTTGAAACGCAATCTTCTACGCATTCTGCTTACGGCCCCGCTGTTTGCGCTCATGGGCTGCGGGGGCGGCTCGTCCTCTGATCAAGCCAACGAACCATTTCCTGTGATCGATAACAGGCAAGAAGTCGAACAATACTACGCGGACCATCCAGACTTCTTTAGCTTCAAATCACGCGCCGAGCTCCCGGCAGGTCTGACCTGGGAGGATGGTGGCAATTTGCCGGAAGTGGGCAGCCCACTGGCAAAAAAGGGCGGCATGGAAACGGTGCGGCTGCAGGATTTTCCTCGGACCCTTCGTATTCTGGGTCCGGACTCAAATGGCAGTTTTCGGCCATGGATTCTGGACTACACCACCATGTCGATGGCGCATCGGCACCCGGATCAAATGGATTTCTTTCCAGGCTTAGCCACCCAATGGGCAATCGATCGTCCTTCGCGCACGGTCTACGTCGAGCTTGACCCCGATGCCCGATGGTCAGATGGCGTACCCATTACAGCCGACGATTATCTCTTCATGTTCTGGATGCATCGATCGACTTACATCACAGCACCTTGGTACAACAACTGGTATTCAACGCAATACACCAACATCACCAAGTACGACGATCATCTAATCTCCATCACCACCGTTGCCCTCAAGCCAGACATTGACTCCAAGGTGCTCGAGCTACGACCTCTGCCGCGCCACTTTTATCAAGAGGTGGGTAAAGATTTTCTTGAGCGCTATCAGTGGCGATTCGCACCGACCACGTCACCCTACCTCATCGAGCCCGGCGATCTGAAAAAAGGTCGATCGATCCAAATGACCCGCGACCAAAACTGGTGGGCGAAGGACAAAAAGCATTGGCGTTATCGCTTCAACGTCGACAAGATCAATTTCATGGTCATCCGCGATACCCCGAAGGTGTTCGAAGCCTTCAAACGCGGCGATATCGACCAATTCTCCATGAATCTCGCCGAGTATTGGTATGAAAAACTGCCCAGTGACGACCCAGACGTGGTGAGTGGATACATCCATAAAAAGCTCTTCTTCAACCAGCGGCCCAGACCACCGTATGGGCTCTGGATCAACACGGCGCAACCGTTACTCAGTGATCAAAACATTCGCCTGGGCTTACAGTACGCGACTAATTGGGATCTGGTTATCGATAAATTCTTTCGTGGCGATTACGACCGACTGAACACCGCCAACGATGGGTATGGGCCCTACACCGCAAGCGATATCAAAGCGAGGCCCTTTGATATCGAACTTGCACAGGCAGCCTTTGCTGAGGCTGGATTCACGGAGAGAGGCCCAGATGGCATCTTGAGACGAGCGGACGGTACCCGACTCGCGTTCACCGTCTCATCAGGCTACGAGTCGTTGAAGGATGTCTTAACGATACTCAAAGAGGAGGCCGCTAAAGCGGGCCTTGAGTACCGCGTCGAAATTTTGGACGGAACGGCCGGCTGGAAGAAAGTACAAGAGAAAAAGCATGAACTGCACTTCTCGGCGTTTGGCTACAGCCTCGAGCTCTACCCCCGATTTTGGGAGACTTATCATTCAGACAACGCGTACGACAAAGCGTTTCTAGAGGATGGCAGCGTCAATCCTGATCGGGTATTGAAAACCCAGACGAACAACCTCGAGAGTTTGGCCATGCCCGAGATGGATCAACGCATTAATGCTTATCGCGCCTCCACAGAGGCGGACGAGATGATCGCGCTGGCTCATGAGATGAGTCAGATCCACCATGACTATGCATCCTTTGTCCCCGGTTTTTACAGTGGCTTTTTTCGAATCGGCCATTGGCGCTGGGTGCATTACCCGCCCTACTTCGCCAACAAGCACGCAGCCAATCATCTCGAGTTCTTCTTACACTGGATTGATGAAGACGAGCGAAAAGCAACGATGGACGCACGAAAAGCCGGTGTGACTTTTGAACCGGTTATCGAATCGTTCGAGCAATATCGTCGTCAAGAGGCGCCATGAGCCATTCGCCACTGCTCGAGGTCCAGGACCTCGTCACTGAATTCGAAACTGACGAGGGCGTGGTTCGGGCGCTCGACGGTGTAAGCTTTTCGATTGGCGAGGGCCAGACGCTCGGGCTGGTCGGCGAATCAGGCTGTGGCAAGAGTGTGACGGCCCTCTCGATCATGGGGCTCTTGCCTCGCCCGGCTGGTCGGGTCGTATCGGGCAGCATTGTCTTTAACCATCTACAATTGAATACGCTACCGAATCGGTCGATGGAAACGATCCGAGGTCAATCCATTGGGATGGTTTTTCAAGAACCCATGACGGCACTGAACCCCGTGCACACGATCGGCCGACAACTGACCGAAAGTCTCAGAATACACACGAACCTCAATGATCAGGCAAGGATTCAAGCCGCGGTTTCGATGCTGGATCGTGTTGGCATCCCAGCGCCAGACATCAGAATGACCGAATACCCGCATCAGTTGTCGGGCGGCATGCGCCAACGGGTGGTGATCGCCATGGCGCTGATATGTCAGCCGAAATTGCTCATCGCCGATGAACCCACAACCGCACTGGATGTCACTATTCAGGCGCAAATCTTAGATTTGATCAAAGACCTCCAGAATGAAATGGGCATGGCGGTGATCATGATCACGCATGATCTAGGAGTCATCGCAGAAACGTGTGAATCGATGGTGGTCATGTATGCTGGCCGAGTCGCTGAGCGCGGCAGTGTTAAGCAAATCTTTGGATCGCCCATGCATCCTTACACCCAGGGTCTCCTTAGTTCCATTCCTAAACTCGACGGAATTCCGAAAAGCAGACTGCCGGTGATCGAAGGCATTGTGCCCAGCCTGTTCGATCTTCCTACGGGTTGCCGGTTTAATAATCGTTGTGCCCGCGCCATCGCGCTTTGCCGCGAGTCCGTGCCCGCGCTCCGTGAGCGACAGGCAGATCAGATCATTGCTTGCCATTTATGGGACGAGCCATCGTGAAACCGCTGCTCGAAATCAGTCATCTGTCCATGCACTTCCCAGTCAAATCTGGGCTGCTGCGTCGTTCGACCCTCGTCAATCGCGCTGTGAATGACGTCGATCTCTCGATTTACCCTGGCGAGACCCTCGGTCTCGTCGGGGAATCTGGTTGTGGTAAGACCACACTTGGCCGATGCATCGCAAGGCTTTACCAACCCACCCATGGGCAAATTCACTATCAAGGCGTCGATCTCGCGTCCTTAAATCAACGGGCGCTGCTGCCCTACCGCCGAGATATTCAGATGATTTTTCAGGACCCCATGGAATCCTTGAATTCTCGCCATACGGTCAAGGAGATTCTCGAGGAACCTCTCATCATTCACGGCGTGGCTTCGGCTCAAGCTCGAGATGCAGAGGTGAAACGGCTTCTCGATCTGGTCGGGCTGCCGGCTCGATCTGCGACTCGGTTCCCGTTTGAATTTTCCGGGGGCCAAAGGCAACGAATCGGCATTGCAAGGGCCATCGCACTCAAACCCAAGTTGATCGTGTGTGACGAGCCCGTCTCTGCGCTGGATGTCTCGATTCAGAGTCAGATTCTCAATCTTCTGCTGGATCTCCAATCAGAATTTGGCCTTGCCTATCTCTTCATTGCCCACGATCTAGCCGTGGTCAAGCATATCTCAGATCGAATCGCCATCATGTACCTTGGGCAAGTGGTCGAGACCGCTGCGAGCGAAACCATCTACCAAAATCCGAGACACCCCTACACCCAATCATTGATCTCAGCCATTCCCGTCCCTGACCCAACCTCAAGGCGTCAGCGCGTGATTCTGAAAGGCGACGTGCCGTCACCGATCGCCCCACCAAAGGGCTGCCACTTCCATCCTCGCTGCCCGGTTTGTTTCGCGCCTTGTGCGGATCATCCCCCCCTACTGGAACCCGTCCATGAATCAGAGAACCACTTGGCCAGGTGCCACTTGATCAACGCATCTGGAGCCACAGAGGACACCGGTGTCATCGCTTCGACCCTTGGCGAAGTGAACTGAGTCCACGATGCGCAACATCAATCAATCCTCACGGGAAGCGCGCGCTCCCCAACCCAGTGAGCGCTGGCGTACCATCGTTTTATGCGTGGACCAATCGTCACTACTTATGGTGGAAATGATCGATCCCCTCACTCAAAGGTTTATTTGGTCGCTTCCCGGCGGTGGTATTGAATCCGGTGAAACTCCGCTCGCCGCTGCGCATCGAGAGTTGTTAGAGGAGACCGGATATTCAGCACAAGCAATGAGGCCTTTGGGGCAGACCACGTACACCTTCAGCTGGAGTGGCCGCAGGATCCATTGCTTGGGAGAGTGGTTTATGGCCCAAGCAAGCGAGAAGACACCCAATCATTCAATCATCGATGATCACGTGCGCGATTCAGTTTGGATCCCTTTTGCGCAGGTCGCCGAGCGTCTCAGCTATCACCCCCATGTCCGGGAGCGAACACTGCAATGGCTGCACGCTTACGAGACTGAGTTCAGCCATTTTTAAGATCTTACAAGAGCGGATTCAAAGTCTCGTATGGGTGGATCGCAGAGGTGCCCCCCTTCCCGAATCCAAGGATAGACAATCAACCCTCAATCGGACGACAACAGTGATTGCCTAGGTCCTAGGATGACCATCCGCGGATCGCCTAGAATGAATTCGTTATAATGCCGCCATTCAAACGAGCGCTGACCATGGATATCCAAGCTAATTTGACTCGCATCATCCAGGCGGAAGCCGCTGCTGTTCAGGCCATCGACGTAAAACCTACGTTCACCGAAGCAGTTGAACTGATTCAAGGCACCAAAGGGCGTGTCGTTGCGACAGGAATCGGCAAAGCTGGCTTCATCGCTCGTAAATTTGCCGCCACCCTCGCGTCCACGGGTACACCTGCGTTCTTTATCCATCCGGCTGAGGCAGGCCACGGTGATTTGGGCATGTTGGCGCCGGATGACGCCATTGTCGCTTTCTCAACCAGCGGGAAATCAACCGAGGTGATCCAAATGTTAACCATCGCAAGGCAACTCGGTGTCGAGCGAATTATCGGCATCACATCGCACGTGGATTCACCGCTGCGGAGTTTAAGCCAGATCGTTTTAGATATGGGAGATCGCATCACAGAGCCCTGCCCCCTGGGTCTAACCCCGAGCGCATCCATTGCTGTGATGCTGGCCATCAGCGACGCCATTGCCCTTACAGTGATGGAGCTCAAAGCCTTCACCAAAGATGAGTACGGCATGCGACACCACAGCGGCTACCTCGGCAGCATCTCTCGAAAGACCGACGCCCAGTAAGGCTTCCTCTTGACGGCTCCCGATCCTCAGACGCTCGCCGAGCGCTATTTCCATGAAGCGGTGACTGATGTCGCCCAATGCCACGAACGGCCCCGAGTGTTAGGCCTCATTGCCAGCACGGACAAGCCCTCAATGGCTTACGCAAGAGCCACCAAACAACGATTCCTTGATGTTGGCATGGATTACGACCTTGAGCAGCTCAGCCGTCTGGACCTCGAAGCCCGAATTCTAGAAGCCAACAGTGACCCCTCGGTGCACGGCATCTTTGTGTACTTTCCTGTCTTCGGTAACCAACAAGACGATTATCTTCGCAACTTGATCACCTTTACCAAGGATATTGAGGCGGGATCCCAGTACTGGGTTCGAAAACTTTATGCCAATGATCGCTTCGCGATCGCGGGGGACCCATCGAAGAAAGCGTTACTCCCCTGCACACCGCTCGCGATTGTGAAGCTTTTGGTCGAACTGAGGGTCTATGGTGACCCATCGATTAAGCCGGGAGCACTGTCTAAACCCCTGTCGGGTAAACAAGTCACCATCTTCAACCGAAGCGAAGTCATCGGCCGACCGCTTGCCGTCATGATGTCCAATGATGGTGCTGAGGTGTTTTCCTTCGATGAGCACGGACCGCTCAAATTCGTCGATGCCAAGCCCAGCGAATGCAACATCACACGGCGCAAAGCCCTTGCAGGATCTGACATCGTTATCACGGGCGTGCCGTCCGCGGGCTTCGCTCACATCGAAGCAGATGAAGTCACTTCGAAGGCTATCGGCATTAATTTTTCAAGCATCCAAAATTTTTCAGATGCTGCAGCCGAAAAAGTATCGCTGTTCATACCCAGAGTGGGCCCTATGACAGTGGCTATGTGCATGCGCAATACGCTTCGACTATATCGCCATTTCCACATGGGTACGCCTGATGACTAGCGAAAGCCTCGCGCCTTGGCTTGCCGCGCTGAGCCAAAAAACCCCAGCGCCAGGGGGAGGCGCCTTAGCGTCGGCACTCTCAGCGCAGGCTGTCGCGCTCTTTACAATGGTTGCCCGATACTCCAAAGGCCCACGTTTCGGGCCAGCGCTGATCGATCGCCTTGATCGAGTACAAGCGGAGTTTTTAGTACTGGCGGAGGACGATGCACGCGCATTTCGGGACTTGAGCGACACCCTGAAATCAGTCAAGAACGGCGTTGCCACTGACTTGCTCTTGCAAAGTCGATTCATGGCTGCGGCGAGAACACCGCTCATGGCGTTCGAGAAAACGCTCGATATCAGCGAAACACTGCTTGCAGTCGCAGTACATACGAATCGCAATCTGAAAACCGATACGTTGATGGTGGCCGATCTTTTGTGTTGCGCGCTGCGCTCACATCGACTCAACGTCGAAGTTAATTTAGCAGGCACGAACAGCCCCGACTTCATCGATCTCTCGGCCAAACGATTGGCGGGAGGCACCGTGATCATCTCCGCGCTCGAGCAAATGCGCGATACGTTCTAGGCCAAGGTCTTGATCATCGCTCATTCGATCTGCATCTTGCGCGACTGGTGGGGCTACCACCGTCTCCGACTTCGCCCTGCTCGTGTGCTCGCACTGAGCCTCCTTTTCATTGCAGGTTGTCAGACGTTGGAGTCAAATCGCCCAACGGCAGGCTCTGATCACTCCCTAGGAGGCAAACACCTCACCTCACCAGAAGCAAAAGAACGCGCAGCGATTCAGCTTGAACGCGCGCTCTTTAATCAGTTGGTGGCCTCTCAGATGGCGAGGTCATCGCTCGAAGACGACCCAACCACGCTCCTCGAACTCCTCGAGTCAAGCGTTGATGCCAAGGCCCTTTCAAGGTCGCAATCCGAACTCTGGCGGTACCTAAAATTTGTTAAACAGACACCGGACTGGCTGACCGTGAGTGCATCTCACGAGCAGGTGGCGCAGCTCAGCTGGCTCGAGGCGCGCATCGAAGAACTCAAGACCCAACTGAGCGCTTGGTCGCCTATGGCTCGAAACGCCTCACAACACGTCAAGCTCAATCTGGCTTGGGATGCTGTCTACGCGCAGTTCCAAGACAACCCCTTTGGGTTCACCTACTTGAGCCTACCCGACCTCTCGATCAAACCATCCCTCCTCCCTAATGCCGCACTCTACTTCTATCAAGACATCGATCATTCGATCCGGATTAGCCAGCGCGCAATCGAGGCCATCCCTGCTGAAGAAATGGCTGCGATTGGAATGATTTACGGCTTACCCGGCGCCCACTACCTCACCTCCCGCGTGTCCGGTGCGGCCCACTTCCCAAGCTATACCGAGGCCAATCAGAGCGCCCTCGCCCTCTCGATGCTCGACATCATGAATCGGCTTCGACCCTATGAGGAGGAGCACTTGCTCATGCCCCGCCTTGCGTTCAGCCAATCACAACTCAGTAAGCTGCACGCAGCGCTTGCACTCAGCGAAGCTACAACATCGGAAACACGCATCAGGGCGCAGTTTGCTCAGCTGTCAGGGCTTGATGAGCCTAGGCTGAGCCTTGAGTGGGATGACATTCTTCGCTCAAGATCCTCTCTTGTAAAAACAGCACGAAGTTACTGCTGGTTGTGGCAACACCGTTTGAGCCCAGAATCAACCAGCCATTGGCTCCTCACCGATTATGGTCAAGCCTTCTCAACATGGGCAAGCGAAGCAGACCGCCCCACGCCTTTTCTGGGAGCCTTCGATTAAAGGTGTCCGAAGCCGCCTAGCGCAATGACTCCGGTTCAGGAGATCGCAGCGCCCCTGGCCAACTCAAACGTGCAAGGCGCTCGCCATTTAGAAGCACACCGAATCGACCCAACGCTGGAAGCTATAGGGTCCAGGGTGATCAAGCCCGTCACTTACAGGCAAATTTCTTCGAGGTGAACGCGTATCGCTTGAGATGACCGACATAGAGGAATGAGCGTTCAGCGAATACTCGCTGGGCTGCGCTTGGTCGACATCGCACCGCCTGCCCCGCGATTCGCTCAAAAACTTTGCGTCTAACGATGGCCTAAGATCTCTACCCAAAGCCTGGCGCTCGCGGCCACTGCCTTCCATTTTAGCGCGCGGTCACTCAGTCGATATCCAGCTGGCGCTCGCTAGCCTGGGTCGCGAACGCCTGAGTGGCTTCAAAGAACGAGCAATTTTGTTGCCCGTTTAATTAGGACAAAACGCCCTGTGAGTGCTTGGTGACTCGTCTATCGAAGCGAAAGAGAGGGTTCAATCTAGACCGATGGCGAACTCGCAAGCCACTTTTTTCGGTGAGCACGGCCGAACCGATATTGGATTTCGTGGACTTCATTGATTTTCAGTTCAAAGAGAAGTGCTTTTGCTGCTGGACCATAGCTACAGACGGATTCAGCCAAAGCGCGCTTGCTCACGTCGTCAGTGAAGTGCACACCGCCGTTAACGATGAACTCGCCACTACTTCCTGAGCTATCGTTCATCGCGCAATGCAAGCTAAACCGACCATTTTCGAGTAAGTCTTTCGCTTTTGGCGTGCTTGGCTCGACAAAGAGGAAACAATGACCGCCGCCAATCGCGGGCGTCACCGGATGGAGTCTCGGCCGATGATCTTCTCGAACCGTGGCGAGGTAAGCGACCTGGCCATCCAAGCGCTTCTTTCCAAAAGCCGCCATCTCGGGTTGAGCCGCCTCAAAATCACCCCAACTCACCACTTCCATCTCTTCCCCTCTCAATCGCTCACCCAGACTCCATGCATGAGCTTAGCAGACTGATCATTCAGACAGTCGACTTCCTTCGGATACCACAATTGGTAATCGATCTTCCAAGCCAAGCGCTCGCGCCAAAGGTAACAAATAGGCGGCATAGGCTTTGTATCGCCCGATCGCATGACGATAAAGTGGCTGGCGCACTTGCCTAAAACTTGCGGTCTCAACCACACGCTCAGTCGAGTGAAAAGACAAACAAGCGGCTTCGAAAGACAGGTCGCACCGTTCAAGCAGCCGGCGGATCGAGCTTTCGGGATCCTCAACCAAACGCTCATAGTGAACCTCGGTGACCGCGCCTTTCAGATCCTCAGACCAATGCCTCATCAATCGACGATACTCCTGATAGAACAAGCCAAGGTGTGTGAGGTCAAAGCTATAGTTTTGTCCGTGGGTGAAATTCTGGAAGAAGCAGCTCACGCAAGTGTCCAAGGGATCTCGAACCACATGGATGATAGGCGCCTGGGGCCATAGCCAATGCATGTAGCCCAGATATTGAAAATTGAGCGGGTGCTTGTCGACCACATACCGTACGTCCGCTTCCGCAAACTTCGATACAACGTCAAGGTAACGCTGTCTCACATGACCCAGGGATACCTGAAGCTGCGTCTGTGTCATGCGACCGCTTGCGAGACTATGAATGATCGGCCGCAAGAGTTGGGCAATATCACTCAGTTCGCCCGCGCCGACCACGCCACTGTGACTCGCTAAGATTTGCTCAACGAGCGTCGTCCCTGATCTCGGCATCCCCACCACAAAAATAGGTGTGACTTCGTTAGACGATTCCATCCCACCCTGATCGCTCGGCAAATCGCGCGCGTGGTAAATCACATCTTTAAAAAAAGCACGTTGGTCCTGGATGGAAAATGGGCGGCCCGCGAGTCGATTTGCCTGCTTAAAATGGCCAAAAGCTGTCGCTGGTTCCCCCACATCATCAAAAAACTTTCCCGCCGCAAACTGAAGGTAGCTACGCTCTCGATCAGGCACATCGGTTCGCTGGAGAA
>CAYZUV010000027.1:11147-17500 GCA_964481245.1 uncultured Pseudomonadales bacterium | reverse complement strand
CTCTGGCCATCGCTTGGTTAGCTGATGGCCAGTGTCCAAAAGGACTGTGGACATCGTGCTCACCACTTTGGAGGTAGACTCGGATGGGTTTTCTCGGTGTGGTTTGCACCATGAATGGGTAGTTATGCCCACCCAAAATGTTCGTATAGGAACCACAATGGGAAATGACTCGAGCGAATTGATCTGGCTGGAACCAGGCGGCTGAGAAGGCCGCGATACCACCGCTACTGATGCCACAAACCACCCGGTCCTCGGGTAACGGCGAGAGCGCTACGTCCAATGTCGCTGAAAGTAGGGGCAACATCTCCTTGACCAAAAAATCCCCGTAGTCCCGCGACATGCGGTCATACTCCCAGCTTCTTTGCGCCTCTCGTAAGCCGTAAGATGCGATCGGCGATCTTGGCGGCATTTGATCGGTATCCCCTGGATTAACAAATATCGCACTCACATTAGAGAGTTCACCAGACGCATGCAGGGTGTCAAGAACTCGAGGCACACGAACGGGCCCTGTGTCGTCCACGTAAGCTCGACCATCATTGCAAATCAGGACGCGACCGAGTTTTGACGCATCCCAGCCAGGAGGCCGATAGCACCAGATATTTCGTCGCGTCCCAGGATAAACGGATGATTCAGACCACTTATCGAGCGCGACTAACGTACCTCCCGGGGACGCCATCAGGGCCTCAGGACAGGGTTCATAGGTGTCTTCTGGGTGGGTGAAGGTCGAACGGTCATCGCCATTTCTGCGCCCGTTGACCTCCTCGGCCACCATGACGTCTAAACGCAGGTTTTGATGCTCTTCAATTGTCAGCGGCACAGGACTCCCCTTCTTTTCCTCATTCGCTTTGTTGATATCGAACGGTTCGCCACTGATTCGCCACTGACTCACCACTGGGGCTTTCCAGAAGGCGGATACGCCGTGTTCCTGTTAATGCATTGTGGCTTTTAGTCGTCCACCGATCATCTTTATGCATTCGGACGCTAGGCCTGTGCGATTCTCTGCTGACGGCAACCCTCGAGCACGCCCCAAAGGTTGCGCGAGGACATTCGCGGTCTTCTCTACTTCCGGGCCGACGATGCCTCGGCCGACAAAAGCCAAGTCATAGCAAGCGCGCTTAACGCCCGCACGCCAGAGGGCAAGGCACGATCATTCACAAAAAAATAGGGCGAATGATTCGCACCGATGGTTCGATCATCCCCCTCATCAGGCAACACACCCAAGCCGAAAAAGAGGCCTGGCGTTTCATAGGCAAAGTAGGAGAAATCCTCTGCGCCAAGAATGGGATTCACCACATTGGCTCGCCCCTCGGACGCCCAATCCAGCACCGGAGCCATTTCACGCGTGAGCTGCGGGTCATTGAAGGTGACTGGATAACCCAGATCAATCATCACATCGGCTTTGGCATTCATGGTGGCTGCCGCGTGGGTGGCGGTGTTCCTAATCAATTCATGCACTTTGTCCCGCATGCCAGGATCGAGGGTTCGAATCGTCCCCGTCATTGAAACCTTTTCGGGAATGATGTTATTCCGGTTACCCCCATCGATCGTTCCGATCGTGACGACCGCTGGCGCGGTGGTGATATCCAATTGCCGGCTCACCACGGTTTGCAAGCTGGTAATCACTTGAGCCGAAGCCGTGATGGGATCAATGCCCGCCCAGGGCATCGATCCATGCGTTTGCACGCCTTGAACGTCAATCTCCAGATAGTCGGCCGCAGCCATAAACCCGTTGGGCCGATACATGATGCTTCCGGTTTCTCCTGGGAAAACATGCAAACCAAATACGGCCCCAGGTTTTGCACCCGCCTTAAAGAGCCCCTCCTTCAACATCAATTCGGCACCCCCCTCTTCACCGGGTGGCGCGCCCTCTTCTGCAGGCTGGAAGATAAACATGACCTCGCCAGGAATCTCCGCCCTCATGCTCGCCAGTACCCGCGCCACCCCGATCAAGATCGCCATGTGTGCATCGTGCCCACACGCATGCATCACGCCTGCTGGTTGATCGTTCCAAGTTGTGGTGACTTTTGAGGCAAAGGGCAAGCCCGTTTTCTCCGTGACGGGTAGCCCATCCATATCGGCGCGAAGAGCCACACGCTTACCTGGCAGCCCTCCGCGGAGGATGCCCACCACGCCAGTGTGCGCAACGCCTTCGCGCACTTCATCGAAACCCAGTGCGGTCAGCTCGTCCTTCACCCGCTGTGCCGTATTGAACTCGCGATTGCCAAGCTCTGGATGCTCATGAAACCAGTGCCTCAGCTCAATGATCCCTGGCATCTGCGCGTCGGTTGCCGCCGAAATTTTCGTCAAGAACGCACCTTCTTCGGCATGGCTCGAGAACGTCGCGGCACCCCAACAAAGAAGGAAACCAAGGACAAGTAAGGGCTTTACAGATCGCCCAATCGATCGGGCTGTGCAAGGGCGCTTGGGTTCGCTCTCGGCCAGCGTCGTGCTTTTATTCAACATCCAGAATTCCTCTTGCTCATTTGTTTACCGGTCAATAACTCAATGTCGGTTTCTTCTGTCGGCACCGAGCAGGCCTTGTCTACGGCATGCAAAGGCGTATGCTCAGCCAAGCCCGCCTCTGTTTAGCTGAGCGCGAAAACATTTCGCAGCAGCCAGCGTTCCATCTTTACGACTCAGCTCGTGACCTCGCTCGTACCGTCGACATCCACACTGCCATTGCACCATGATCGCTAGCGCTTTAGCCAGTGCCAGGGGGGTGTCGTATCCAGACCTGCGTCCTGCCAACAGGTTTCGCCGTTACGTTTGACCAGCCCGAGATGTTGGCAATCAGACCCATCAAGCAGTGCCCGAATCAAGGTCTCAGCGTGTGAAATCACCCAGACTTGGGTTCGTTCAGCGGCAAGGGTCAGAAGCCGCGCCAAGGGCGTTAGCAGCTGCGGATGGAGACTGTTTTCTGGCTCGTTCAACACCATCAGCCCAGGCGAACGAGGCGACAACAATGCGGCAATCCAGAGGAGATAACGAAGCGTGCCATCAGACAATTCAGAAAGTGTGAGCGGCCGCAGCAAGCCTTTTTGGTGAAAAAGTAATTCAAAGGAGCCTTGGTTTTTTCGGATCTCAACGCTCGCCCCTGGGAACGCATCATCAAGGCAGGCTGCTAGCTGTTCATCGTCACCTATTTCAACAATCGTTTGCCAGGCCGCAGCCAGATCGCGCCCGTCATGACTCAGCACGGGCGTTCGGGTGGCCACCTGCGGTTTTCTTACCGGCGCCTCTCGATCGGTTCGAAATTGGTCATAAAAGCGCCAACTGCGAATCCACTCTCTCAGATGCAGTGCCTCTGGCAACCGGGCAGGGTCGCCAAAATGACTCAGCACGCTTTCATAACTTGGAAGTGTCTGCTCAAGACTGCGCCATTTGCCGGCATCATCTCTGGCACGGAGACCCGGCCCCTGCCGCTCGATTAACGCCCGCCGAGGCTCAAAGTAGTCACCGTAGAAAATACTCTCTCGCTTGATTTCAGGATCTAAACCGAATTGGGTTCTCGGAACGGGCTCTGGCAAACCAAAGTCGAGCAGATACCCGCCTTCATGCGCCGCAAATCCAAGTTGTAAGGAAATGCTCGACTGCCGGGGCCCTCCCTGGATTGGCATGCAATCGCCCGTTGGCTTTGGGTGGCGCTCTGGGCCTGCCCAAAGGCACGAATCGAGCCCGCCCTCCTCAACCAAGGACAGTACCGCTCGTCCGGTGGCAGTGTCTGCGAGAAGCCTGAGCGCTCGATAAAGATTTGACTTGCCGGCCCCATTGGCCCCGGTGACCAAATTCAGCGCAGAAAGCGGGACCACCAACTCTCTGATCGATCGATAGTTTTTAATCGCGACTGTGGTGAGCATTGCTCGACCTTAATCCAAACCCGTCCAAATAACGCCTATTTATATTGATCGCCAACCCACAACCGGCCGAGTCACGGCCCAGAAGGGGGCAAAGAAACACGGTGATCCGCGCGATGCAGTTCCACATCGAGCTCATCAGCGTCAGAGCTGAGCCGTGTCGGTTGCCTCGCTGATCCTTGCCGCCCCAGCCAAACGCAGCAACTCCGGACTCACCATTCGATGCTGTGTGGCTGCGTGAACATCTCGAAAGAGTTTTTGCAGAAGACAATCTCCCTGCAAGGCAGTCCCTCCCGCAGCGTGATAAAGAAGATCTACCGCTTGAGCACTCAACTTGGTGGCTTGCGATGCGGCGAGGCGGAGCTGCCGCTTATCCTCGACCGTCACTCGCTCAGCATCGACGACTTTTTGCCAGACCACCGCGACTTTGCCAAATAAATAGGTGTGCGCCGCCTCCACCATGGATTCCGCCTCACCGAACGTGAGCTGTGTGATCGCGGATTGACTCAGGGTACTGGATCCCCCTGTGGGCGTTTTGTTGGTCGCTAACTGATGGAATTCATCCACTGCGCGTCGCGCGATGCCGAGTGGCACCATCGCCACCGCCGACGCGAAATATCCAAAAAACGGAAATCGGAAGAGCGGCCGATCGATCTGGCGCCTCGAAACACCCAATACGGTCCATCGCCCCTCAGGAACAAATGCATCCTCGACTTCAAAGTCGACACTGCCGGTACCCCGCAATCCCGAGGGATTCCAATTGTCCAGCAAGTTCACTTGATCCCGCTCGAAGAAGACCACATGGACCTTCGGTGCGCCGTTGTCGTGTCGCAGAATTTCACCATCCTGTTCAACCAGGGTTCCGCCGCAGACCCAGTCGCAGTGGTGAGAACCTGAACCCCAGGCCCATCGACCAGAAACCCGCAGCCCACCGTCTACCGCGACTGCACGGCCCGAAGGCGCAGCTGCACCCGCTGTGATGCCGCCAAAAGGCCCGAGGCGAGACCCTTGGCCATAGATCGCTTTCCCCCAATCGGGCGATAAGAACGAACCAAGATGTGCCGTCGTTGCAAAAATCATGCTGCACCATCCCACAGCACTTTCTTGGTAAGCGATTTCCTCGATCACCTTAAGACTGTCCGCGGCGTCGAGTTCGAGCCCGCCGTAATCCTTTGCGACCGTAATCGCAAAGACGCCTTGCGAATGCAGTTGATCAATCAGTGTAGAGGGCGTTCGGCAGTCTCGTTCAGCCTGTTCACTCACCGCTTGTATTGTCGAGGAAAGCGCTTTAACTGATTCGAGTACCGCAGACATGAAAACCCTCTTTTTTACCGGCTCAGTGGTTACACGTTGCATCCTACCAGATGCCGCCGCAAACAAGCGCTCTGCCCAACACACCCAAGCCTACGGCGCTTCGAACCGCTTCATTTGTGCCTGTGAAGTGGTCTCGATCAAGCGAGCGGGCCCTTAGCCACCGCGTCACTTTACTGAGCGGGGATAGCCTTCGCCCATGAGCGCTTTCACTGAGCGCATTCAAGAGAACCTATGCGCACAAAGCTGAGCCCTGAACCAGCAATGACTCGCAAATCGAGACCGAACCAAGAGGTGGCGAAACCTAGTGTTCTGAATCCAATCGACGAAGCGCTGGCGCTTCCCCTGTGCTGCCCTTTGTCACACCGGCCACCTTGGCATCTCGACCTGAGGTATTCGGAAATCGTTTGGACAACTCGGGCCCTGCCGCCGACAGCCCGCCGTCGACGATCAAGTATTCACCCGTAACGAACCGAGCGTCGTCCGAGGCCAAGAAGAGCGCAGCGCCAGCGATATGCTCACCTTCACCACACTCGGGCCAGGGCTGCGCTCTCGAAAATGATGACCTCAACGCATCCACTCGGTCCGCGCGCACTGCAGCCAGCGGTGTTGCGATGAACCCGGGGCAAATCGCGTTAACCCTAATTAGGGCGGGTGCGAGCTCGACAGCACTCGATTTGGTCATACTGATGACCGCTGATTTTGCAGCGGAATAAACCAACGGCCCACCATCGCCACTCAATCCTGCAATTGAGGCGGTATTGATAATGGCACCCCCACGCGCCTGCTCTATCATCACACGCGCTGCATGTTTGATTCCAAGAAAGACGCCTTTAGCGAGAACGTCCATGGTGTAGTCCCAACTCTCGGTGGTGGTTTCCGTCAATGGGCCAATCGCGCCACCCACGCCGGCGTTGTTGAACATAATGTCGAGCCCACCAAATCTCGATTGCGTCACTGACACCAGGCGCTCGATGTCCGATTCGTTGGCGACATCCGTTTTTTGGAAGATGACCTGATCTGCGAAGCCCAGCTGGCCCAATGCTTCAATCGCTGCTTCACCCGTGGCTTCGTTATAGTCGGCAACCACCACATTCGCGCCTTCTTTTAGAAATCGCTCCACCGTCGCGAGACCCATGCCGCTTGCCCCGCCTGTGATCACTGCAATTTGACCTTGTAACCGCATCG
>CAYZUV010000027.1:0-11047 GCA_964481245.1 uncultured Pseudomonadales bacterium | reverse complement strand
CCCCTTTAGACCGTGCGATTCACCCAGAGCTTCGACGCAAGCCAAGCCTTCGCACTCAAGGTTCGACCTTTCAGACCATCGAGCAGGACGTAGATCACAGGCAACACGACTAAAGTCGTGATGGTAGACACGGCAAGCCCACCGATAATGGCTCTCGCCATGGGTGCGTAACTCGGGCCCATCCCACCGACCCGGGCTTCTCCAAGCGCAAGCGGCAACATGCCCGCGATGGTGGTGCACGTGGTCATAAAAATCGGTCTCAGCCGATGCTGGACGCTGTTCGTGATCGCGTCTTGCATGGACATACCCTCCTCACGCAGCTGAATAATGCGACTCAGCAACACGATGCCATTATTGACCACAATGCCGGCGAGCAAGAGCATCCCCGTGAGTGTCATTGAGGTTAGCGGCGTTTGCCAAACCCACAGCGTCCAAAAGACACCCACCACGCTGAAGGCGATCGCCATAACAATCGAGATGGGGTGCAGCAGAGACTCAAAGAGCGCAGCAAGCAGCATATAAATCAACAAAATGGCAAAGATGGTGTTGATCACCATCTCTTGAAACGTCTCCATGTCCTGCTCGAATCCCTTTCCCATGCTCCAGCGATACCCAGGTGGCAAGACAAAAGACTCCATGGTGGCTTCAACGGAAAGTTTGGCATCTTCAGGTGTCATACCATCCAGATCGAATTCAACCTGAAGCTGAGTCTCTCGATTCTCTCGTCGAATCACCCGCAGTGATGAGTGACGTTCAAGGTCGGCCACGGTCTTTAATAAGACGGCTTCGCCACCCACCATCGCGACTGGGAGATTCTGCAGCGCATTCAAGTCGTACTCTTTTCGGCCATCAAGACCCAACCAAAGATCGAACTCCCTTTGTGCGGTGACGAAGCCTCGATTCAGTTGCGTACCGAAGGCGGCATTGACGGCTTGCCCGACCTGTGCAGCCGTGAGCCCATAGGTGGCTAACCGCTCCGGCAACACTCGGATCAAGACCTCCTCCCGACTTGACTCAGCGTTACTCCTCACGTTAACGAGACCTTCCGTCTGCTCCAATATTTCGATGAGGGCCTCTGCCTTCTGGATAAGCACATCGGTGGATCGGCCAATCAACCGCACCGATAGAGGGTTACTGCCGCCACCAAAGCCTCGATGACGACCACCAAAGCGCGGCCGGATCTCTGGCACCTGAGGGAGACTCTGTTCAATTTCCCGTTCGATGAGCTTCGGCGACTTTTTGCTGTCCTCTCTCAGGACAATCGTCGTTCGACCTCGGTCCAAGTTATAGCTGCTGAAAATTGACTCAATTTCAAACGCATCTGCATTCTGAAGCAGATAGCTCTCGATCTGATCGATATAGCCCTCAATGTATTCGATATCCATCGAACCCCTGACATAGTAGCCGAGCTCCAATCTCGGTGACTCCGCATCAGGATTCATATTGACCTCGAGCTTCTTGTAGACCCACAGACTGCTGGCGAACGCGGCCATAGACATCAATAGAACGATCCACTTATAGCGCAAGGCCCAACGTGTCACACGCAACGATAAGTCTCCCAGACGCTGCCAACTTTGACTGTCTCGCGTTTTCGATACCGGCAACCTGGCCACCACGGTCGGCACTAGTGTCTGAGCAATGAGTAGCGACGCGAGTAAAGACACGACCAAAGGAATCGCGAGGTTTTGCTGGATGATGGCCACCTGCTGGATATCCGTCATGAAGCTCGGTACGAAGACGATCACCGTGGTCAGAGTGCCCGCGGTGATCGCAAGCCCCACATCACGAATACCAAGCGATGCAGCTTCATAACCGTTTTGAGTCTGAATGCGCCGGTAATCAATCGCCTCACTTGAGACCACGCTGTTATCCACCAAAAGACCGATGGCCAGCATCAGGCCGACCAAAGAGAGGATGTTGAGACTCATATCCGAAAAAAACATCACCCCGAGCGTGACGCAAAGAGACAGCGGCACGGTTGCCGCGATCAGCAAACTCCGACGCCAACTCCTCAAGAACAAAAACAGCGTGGCAAGCGACAAGAGTGCGCCAAGTGAGCCACTCACGGCCAAGTCAGTGAGCGCCGTGATCACCACGTTGGCCGCACTGTCCATGGGCGTAAAGACCATCTCAGCGTAATCCTTAGACTGCTGCACGGAGGCAATCTCCGCCTCGACGCGACCTGCCACATCCACGAGATTGGCTTCCGGTTTCTTAAACACCGACAGCCCCAACGAGGCTTCACCGTTCACCCGTCGACGTTCTGTACGCTCCTCAGGCACATAACGCACTTCGGCGAAATCCCTCAGCTTCAGTCCGCCTCGCCCAAAACTGAGTTGCTCGATGTCTTCGAGCGACTGATATTGCCCCATGGGTCGCACGCGCATCGTTTGCAGTGCGCTATCGACTTCGCCGCCAGACAAAAAGAAGTTCTCTGCTTGCAGACGACTTCGGACATCAACAACTTGAAGACCCAAACTTTCGAGACGGGCTCGATCAAGCGCCACCTCCAAATAGTTCTGTTCGATACCGAATATCTCGACTGAATTAACCCCCGGCAGTCGCTCAAGTCGCATCTTCAAGCCTTGATCGAGAAGGGTATAGGCGCCCCACTCATCCAACGTGGGCGCCGTGATCATCATGCTAAGGATGGGGGAATCATTCGGGTCCCGCTGATGAAGATCGATGTATCGAACGGCATCCGGCAATCGATGCCTGACATTATCGATCAGCTCTTTTGCCTCGTTGCCTTTACCGGCAATGTCCCTCGAATTGTCGAGAAGCAAGCTGATCCAAAGGAAATTCTGGTAACTGCTGCTGTTAATTTCATCAATGCCCTCGAGAAGCAACAACACTTCTTCAATCGGGCGCGCTAGGTTTTCTTCCACCTCCTGTGGCGTCGCGTTGGGATATGCGATTCGGATGCCTACGAAAGGAATCTCGATTTCCGGAAACTGTTCGAGGGGCAGTCGGACGCCCGCAAACATGCCCATAATCGCCAGCCCTAAAAACATCATGACCACGGTGACCGGTCGTCTGACTGAAAGCCCAGCGAGATTCATGCGGTTCGATCCAATAATTTGTAAGCCACAGGAATGAGCACCAACGTGAGGAGCGTTGACAAAAGCAAGCCGCCGATCACGGTGATGGCCATGGGCGTTCTCAGTTCAGACGCCTCACCCAGCCCGAGCGCCATGGGCAAAAGACCGAGCACAGTTGTTGCCGTTGTCATGAGAATGGGGCGCAGACGCTGCTGAGCCCCCGCGATTAATGCGTCATCCTTGCTAAGGCCCTCTTCTCGCCTGAGCTCATTCACTCGATCGACCAGCACAATTGCATTGTTCACCACGATGCCTACCAGCAAGATTAGCCCGATGAAGACCACCACAGATATCGGCGTGCTCGTCGCCCAAAGGCCGAAAATTGCCCCTACCATAGCAAAGGGAATGGTCAGCATGATCGACATCGGATGCACCAGTGATTCAAACAACGAAGCCATGACCAAGTAGACGAGGATCAAGGCCAAGATCAATGCGAATTGTAGCGATCTGAAGGAGCCTTCCATTTCTTCGTTCTGGCCGCCCACAAAACTGCGCACACCTGGGGGATGCGCAATTTCGGCGAGCAGTCTCTCAGCGAGATCTGCCGCTGCGGCGAGATCCCCTGATCGAGGTTCCGCGCTGACGATCACCACGCGCTGTTGGCCAACCCGTTGAATATCTGCCGGACCCTGAACCGTCTCAACGCGTGCAACGGTGCCCAGTCGAACTTGAACAGCGGCCTCAGGATTGATCACCAAATCGGCTACATCCAAAATTGAATCCCTCTCCTCCTCGGCAACCCGAAGCCGAATATCGATCTTCTTATCCTGAAGGTTGAAAGTGGTCGGCACATTGCCTCGAATTTTATCCACGACACGCTTGGCCACCTCAGGCACTGTCAACCCAAGCGCTGCAATCCTCTCGTGATCAAACTCGATTTGCAGTTCGGGGTAACCTGGAAGCCAACTCGACTCGACATCAGCGAACGCCTGACTCTCCACCATTTTCGCTACCAAGGCATCGGCCACCGACCCCAAATCTGCCAAGTTGAGCCCACTGATTTCCACCTCGAGCGGATTTGCGAATGTGAACAATTGCGGTTGCTCGATGGCATAGGTCACATCCGGAACAAGATCTAACGCGTCGCGGACACGAGCCATCGCCAGCACCTCACTTCCAGGCTCTTCTGGATTCGCGACGATTACGTTCATCTCACCCAGATTCTCACCGCCACTCACCGCAGACGCATCGAGCCGCCCACCCGTTCCAGCGACCGAGTATGTTTGGGCGATCGTGGGCTCGCTCAGCACCGTGTTTTGTGTATCTCTTAAGATCGCGTCCGTAAGTTCAATCGGTGCACCCGTGGCCAGCTGAAGATTCACTTTGAATTCACCCTGGGCGACGTCTGGAATCAAGACCAACGGAATGCGCGTCACGAGCAATACGCTTAAGGTCGACGCGATGAGCGCCGCGGCAAGGGTTAGCCAGGGTGCTCGCAGCGCTCTTGCAAGCACTGACGCAAAAAACACAGTCACCGCAGCATAGGCTCGATCAAACGCAGAACTGCCCCATCCAGCGATCCAAATCAGGGGTTTAATCATGGGTCGACCGATAAATTGCCTGCTTGCTGCGTCATCGGTTTGGCCGCCACCTGCGGCCGACAGCATGGGGATCAAGGTCATGGCCAATATCAAAGAAATGACCAAGGCAAAGGTCACAGTGAATGCCTGATCTTCAAACAACTGACCGGCGATACCATCTACAAAAGCCAAAGGCAGAAATACCGCAATGGTCGTCAGCGTTGAGGCCAGGACCGCACCGGCGACTTCGCTACTCCCCTTACTCGCTGAGTCCGTCACGGACTCACCTCGCTCTCGCCGGCGCGCAATGTTTTCTAGGACGACGATGGCGTTATCCATGAGCATCCCAACCGCGAGCGCAATCCCGCCGAGGCTCATCACATTCAACGAAATGTCCCAGGAGCGCATCAGGCCAAAGGTCACCATGACCGAAGCCGGAATCGTCAGTGCAACGATCAGCGTCGCACGAAGACTCTTCAAAAATAAGAGGAGCACCAAAACAGCCAGCAGGGCCCCTTGCACTGCTGCTGATTGCACTTCATCGATGGCCGATTGAATAAACGTGGATTGGTCGTAGATGACCGTGGTCTGCATATCGCTGCCGAGATCTGCTTGCATCCCATCGAGTGCTTCCCGAACGTTGGCCGCGACTTCCACAGTATTGCCATCGCCTTCCTTGTAGATCGCGATTTCAACGGCTTCTCGCCCGTTGACCCGCATGACGGCATCCCGATCTTTCGCGCCTTCGATGACCTCGGCCACATCGGACAACCTAAGAATTCGCCCGCCGCGCTCATAAATAATGGCCGCCTCGATATCCCCGACGGTTTCAAACTCATTCAGGGTACGAACGAGGTACTCTTGACCCCCATCTTTAAGCGAGCCCCCTGATAGATTGACATTCGTCGCCTGTAATCGGCTAGCCAATGCCTGAACACTCAAGTCGAGCTGGGCCAAACGTTCCTGATCAATTTGAACGAGGATCTCTTCCTCAAACCCCCCTGCCACCACCACGGCCGCCACACCAGGCACAGCATCGAGACGACGCTTGACAAAGTCATCAGCGAACCGTCGCAAAGATCGCAGGTCTTCAATAGGGTCTAGCCCCTGTTCAGTTTGAGTCAACGTTAAGCGGAAGATCGGATCTAGATTCGGGTTCAGTCGCAAGAGCACGGGCTTTTCGACTTCGAGTGGCAGTCTGACCAGGTCGAGTTTTTCACGAACTTCGATCGCCGCAAGATCCATGTTGGTGCCCCACCGAAATTCAAGCACCACATCACTCTGGCCCATGGCTGAAATGCTGTGCATTCGCCGAACGCCACTGGCCACGCCAACGCGCTGTTCGATTCGGCGCGTGACTTGCTCTTCGATCTCTGCGGGCGCAGCGCCCTCGAATTCCGTTCGGATCGTTAAGGTGGGGTACGTGAGTTCTGGTAAGAGATCGAGGCTCAGACGGCCAACCGAAATGCCGCCGAACAGCATGGCCGCAATAAGCACCATCCAGACCGTGACTGGACGGCGAATCGAGCGCTCAGCCAATGACATGGGATTAGTTCACAATAACTTTAACGCTGCTTCCATCTTTGAGCGTGCTTTGCCCCCGGATGACGACCTCGTCGCCTTCCGTTAAGCCGGTTAACACCTCAACTTGATCGCCCATCAGATAGCCCGTTTTGACGGGTTGCAAATGCGCAAGGCCATCACGGACCAAGTACACGTTTTGGCCGGTCCGTTGGTTCAGGATGGCCTCTCTAGCGACCAGGAGTGCATCGGCCTGCGAGTCAAACAGGACCTCCACTCTGGCAAACATGCCCGGCTTCAGCAGATCTAATTCATTGCGCGCCTCAACCGTCGCCCTGAAGGTACCCGAATTCGGGTCGATTTCAGGTGCTACCCGAACCAGCGTGCCATCAAATTGGGCATCCTCAAGGGCATCGACGCGGATGGTCGCGGATTGACCGGCTCTAATCTTGATGAGTTCTTTCTCAGGAATATTGAGAATAGCTTCCAAGATATCAGCGCGCTTGATCTCAAAGGCCACCGAATTGGGCTGCAACGTGTTACCCAGCTTGATTTTTCGGGCGGTGACCACGCCATCGATGGGCGCGCGAATGGTTGCCTCTTCCAGGTCATGCGCCTGAAGTGCCTTCAATGCTTCTTCTCGTTCTAAATTGAACCGCGCTTGATCATAGGCATCGGGCGAAATCATCTTGCTGGCATAAAGTTGTTCAGCGCGCTCGAAAGCACGACGCAAACTTTCTAAATTCGTTTCCGTACGCGCGAGTTCTAACGCCAACCGTTCTGTGTCGAGCTGGGCAAGCGGTTGCTCTGCCTTCACCACGGTGCCCTCTTCGGCAAAGATGGCTTCAACCACGCCTTGCGTTCGTGCAACAACCGTGGCTTCTTCAACTGCCGTCAGAGAAGCCGTGGTGCTATAAAACGCATCCAGTCGACCACGCTCAACCGCAGCAATCGAAACAGGGACGGGTCTCGCCTTGAATTCTGCCTTCTTAGCTTCTCGTTCAGCTTGGCTTTTAGGCCCATTGGGTCGCGATTCAGGTTGAGCCGCACCACGTCCAGCTTCGGCACGCGGTGCCTCTGTGTCTGACGCGCCGCCGCACCCAACCAGCGAGATAATCACCGCAGCGCTAAGGAGATGTCTGAACAAGAGATTCACAGAATAAGGGTCCTAAAGAAGGGATGGGCTTCACGCACCTCTGCGTTGGCGCGCAAATGGTGTCCTGATACGTTCACAACCCCTATTATACGCCCAATCCATCGAAATCAGTCGATGGATCCATCCGCAGCCTGAATCGACATCATGCAGAGGTATCGCAATGCATCGTAGAACTTTCCTTGGTCATGCCTTGACTGCAAGCGCCGCCCTGACCAGCGGGCATCTCGCGAGGGCCGAGACCGCGCCCCCTCTTCAAACAAAGACCGATCTCTCGATTCCGCTCGATCGTCAACCTACGTTAACGCCTGTACTGGCGAAACGGTTGGAACCCGGAATGACAGTTGGGGTGGTTGCCCCAGCAAGCAATGCCTTTGAGGATGAGGACATCCGCTACGCCCTCGATATTGTTGAATCACTGGGATTTAAACCAAAGCCGGGTCGCCATCTATTCGACCGTAAGGGTTATCTTGCAGGCGCCGATGCCGATCGAGCGAGCGACTTGAACGCAATGTTTACCGATTCCTCTGTCGATGCCGTTTTCTGCGCTCGAGGCGGCTACGGCACCATGCGGATATTGCCCCTGCTAGATTATGCGGGCATCCGTGCGAATCCCAAGGTTCTCCTGGGATATAGCGACATCACGGCACTCATGAGCGCCATTCATCGATACAGCGGGCTCATCACGTTCCACGGGCCTATCGCGACCCAAGAATACACCCCCTATACCTACACAGCTTTTCAGAGGACGTTAATCGAGCATCGGTCACCGCTGGCGCTTGGCGCGCCACCCCCCTTTGATTCTGGGCCTGGCCGAGTGGAGCGCGAGAATAGACTTCAGACTCTTGTTCCCGGGCAAGCGGAAGGGCATCTCATTGGCGGGAACCTCTCTCTCGTGGCCGCACTCATGGGCACGCCATTTGAGCCGCGATTTGATGGCGGCATTTTAGTGCTTGAGGATGTCGACGAAGCACCGTACCGCGTCGATCGCATGCTGACGCAGCTGAAATTGGCCGGCGTGTTCAGCCGGGTCAACGGCGTGGTGTTCGGCAAATTCACTGACTACAAGGTTAGCGGCCCTTCGATCAGCATGGGCGAGGTATTGGAGGACCGCTGCGGCGATCTACAAATTCCCGTTTTGAAGGGATTGATGATTGGTCATGTTCGCGATCAGGCCGTCATCCCCATCGGCGCTCGCGCAGAACTGGATGCAACGCGCCAAACCCTGACACTGAAGGGACCCTACTTGACCAACGGCTAGCGACCTGTCGATGTTATTGCCGCACCCAAGGGACCTCGTTCAGTCGGCAGCGCAAAGCAGAGACACGTCGATCACGTCTCGCGAGTCGCTCGACGCGCATGCACTCTGCTCGCTGGCATCCATCTCTATCCCACTTTAGACTAACCGCCGAACGCATCAAGGCGAAACTATGCAAGCACTTCTTGGCATTCTGCTGATCTTGGCGATCTGCTACCTCTTCAGCCAAGACAGGAAACGAATCAACTGGCGCCCTGTGCTTGCAGGCCTGGTGGTTCAGTCACTGCTTATCCTGTTGCTCTTCAACGTGCCATTGATTTCGCAAGCGCTCTTGTCACTCAACATCATTGTTGAAACCTTAGAATCCGCAACACGGACTGGCGCCATTTTCTTGTTTGGTTATCTTGGAGGTGCTGAAGCCCCCTTCGTTGAAAAAGAAGGCGTTCAATCTTACTTGCTGGCTTTCCGTGTGTTACCTCAAATCCTCATGTTTGCAGTGATTGTCGCAATTCTCTGGTACTACCGTGTTCTGCAATGGCTGGTGCGCGGCCTTGGCATATTGATGCAACGTTCTATGGGCATCTCTGGCGCGCTGGGGACGGGCGCTGCAGCCAGTCTCTTTCTCGGCATGGTAGAGGCGCCGATGGTCGTTCGGGCCTATTTGAAAGAGATGTCAGAGAGCGAGTTTTTCATTCTAATGACATGCGGCATGTCAACCATCGCCGGGACCATGATGGTCCTCTACGCCTCCGTACTGAGCCCAATCGTGCCGGGCGTCGTGGGTCATCTGCTGTCTGCCTCGATCATCAATATCATCGGTGCGGTTTACCTTTCGCGGCTCTTAATGCCTGGCAGCCATGAGGCGTCGCTCGAATTGCCGCCGACGCTTGACCTGAAATATGAATCGCTTATGGATGCCATCAGTCGGGGCACGCAAGACGGCCTGAACCTTGCGTTACAGATTGGCGCCATGTTGCTCGTGCTGAATGCGCTCGTGGCGCTCGTCAACATCCTTCTGGGCCAGATTGATCTTTTCGGCAGTCCCTTGTCGCTTGAATTGATCATGGGCTGGATATTCGCGCCCATTGCGTTTGTGATCGGTATTCCGTGGTCTGAGGCGGTGTCCGCGGGCGGCATTCTCGGCACGAAATTGATCCTCAATGAGTTCATCGGCTATCTGCAAATGGTCGCCATGGGGGATGCCTTGAGCGACCGGACGCAACTCATCCTCACCTACGCCCTCTGCAGCTTCGCGAACCTCGGGAGCCTGGGCATTCTAGTGGGCGGTCTTGGGGTTCTGGTGCCCGAGCGCAGGGGGGAAATTCTTTCCGCAGCCCCAAAGTCCATTCTATCTGGCACCTTGGTCACACTCATGACCGCAAGCCTCGTGGCGTTACTCAGCAGCCTCTAGTTGCGCGCCACGACGACTGGCCGCCTCCGATCACAAAAGCCTGGGCAAAGGAATCTGCCCTTTCGAGACATTGTCATGTTTTTCGCAGTCGCGTTTGTCAGTGTCTTGCGTGAGCCTCCGTGCTCGTTCATACAGGCGATCTGAGAAACGTCGAGTTTAGTTCACATCCATGGATATCGAGAGTCAAAGCCTGAGGCTTATCGCTGATCACTTCTCACGCAGGCCCCCACCTTTTTACCAGGGGGTTAAGGGTTAGCGTTCGGCGTTCAACCCTATGGTGGGAGGCTGCAACTTGGCCCCTCGTTGACTCAATTTGGCGCAATCAACGACGCTTTGCTAAGCTCTTCCCACGTTGTCACGAGAAAGCCCATGCCTTTATTGCTCACCCTTCGTCGCTTCAGCCGTCTTCTGTTAGCGCTTGTCGTCCTATCCTCGAGCGCTGCCATCTACGCGGAAGACGCGCCCACACTCCCCCCCTGGCTCACATTGTCGCTGACCAAGAAAATCCTCGACATCGATATGAACGAGGAGCAGCGGACCTTGTTCAGGAGCTCGCTCACTGAGTGTTTGGAGGGTTTGAGGGCCGACGTGACCAAAATTATTCGTCGCGGCGGCGCCAATTTGCCGAAAAAGGTGGAGCGCGCGAGAAAGAATCGATTCAACGAATTTGAAGACACCATGTTGGCCGCCCTGGGTCCTGAGCAACACGAAGCCTTCAAGATTTATCTCGTTGAGCAAATCGAGGTCTTAGAAGAGATGCGTCGTTAATTGGCGTGTATCGGGCGCTGGGCAACCTGTCCTGGAGTCCCAATCTCATGATGAGAGTTAGCCTAGGGGCTCGTTTTACCGGGGTCATGGAAAGCGCGCTTATCACCCAGCCGCGATTAACCTGGCTGACCCTTGAAATCGGGCGTAAAGCCCTTAAGATTTCACAAGCGGTCCAGAACGACCGCACCCATTTATGCCCCAGAGGAGCTTCACCATGGCCGACATGCGTTACGCGACGTCGAACTCAACCACCACCCGTATCTCTGAATCGAGCTACAAGGTCTTACGTCAGACTTACATGCTCTTGTCCATGAC
>CAYZUV010000026.1:0-17685 GCA_964481245.1 uncultured Pseudomonadales bacterium | reverse complement strand
GCGGCACCTACGGGATGATCAAAGAGGCGGGTCTCGAGGTTCGCGAGGTGGCCGACGTCACGGATTGGCCTGAGATGATGGGAGGCCGAGTTAAAACGTTACATCCGAGAATTCACGGCGGCTTGCTTGCTCGAGCATCCATCGACGACTCGGCGCTGATCGAGCATCAGATCCCGGCTATTGATTTACTGGTGTTGAACCTCTATCCGTTTGAGGCGGTCACGGCAAATGAGGATTGTGCCTTGGAGGATGCGATCGAAAATATTGATATCGGTGGTCCTGCGATGCTGCGTTCGGCGGCCAAGAATTATGATCGCGTCGCAGTGATTACCGATGTCGGCGACTATCAAGAATTGCTCGATGCGATGGCAGAGGCAGGCGGCAGGCTCGATCGTGATTTCAGATTCCAGAAATCCATCAAAGCCTTCGCTGCCGTGGCCGCCTATGATGCTGCGATCTCCAATTACTTAAGTTCCAGACAAGGTGAATCCTTTGAGCGCGGTAGTGCGTTTCCTACTTACCTCACGCGTCAATGGGTCAAAGTTGACGAAATGCGCTACGGCGAGAACCCCCACCAATCGGCTGCCTACTATCGGGAAAGGTCGATAATTGGAGGGTTAGCGGGCGCGACCCAGCGACAGGGAAAGGCACTGTCGTATAACAACGTGGCCGATGCCGATGCCGCTTGGGATTGTGTCAGCGCCTTTGACGCGCCGGCTTGCGTCATTGTTAAGCACGGCAACCCTTGTGGTGTTGCGTTGGACGCTAGCCTTGAACAGGCCTACCAGAAGGCATTTGCTACTGATCCCACCTCAGCTTTTGGGGGCATTATCGCTTTTAACCGAACACTCGATATGGCCACCGCCGAGGCCATCATCTCCCAGCAGTTTGTTGAAGTGATTCTTGCACCCGCGATTGAAGAGGGTGTTGAGGCCGTGATTGGTAAGCGAAAGAACGTACGGCTGCTCACACTGGATTCTTCGTCTCACCCAGGTGATCTGATGTTGAAAACGATTTCGGGTGGGCTGCTGATGCAGTCTCAGGATGATCGGTCTGTTGATGAAGCACGTCTCGAGGTTGTCACGCTGCGTCAACCCTCAGGCCAAGAGACGGCCGACCTTCACTTTGCTTGGACAGTTGCAAAATATGTGAAGTCGAACGCCATTGTTTATGCTAAGGACGCGCAAACGATCGGGGTAGGCGCCGGGCAGATGAGTCGAGTCTACAGTGCAAGGATCGCGGGGATTAAAGCGGCGGATGAGGGATTAACTGTGCCAGGCTCGGTGATGGCGTCGGATGCTTTCTTTCCCTTTAGAGATGGCATCGATGCGGCGGCGGAGGCAGGCATTCGTGCGGTCATTCAGCCCGGCGGCTCAGTGCGCGATGAAGAGGTGATTGCCGCAGCCAATGAGGCTGGCATGGCAATGATCTTTACCCACATGCGACACTTCAGGCATTGAGTTTGGATGCTTGATATATGGTTCAAGAATCGAATTGTGCCGCGCGGATCCCCCTTTGTTTTTGGTTGGTTGAAGACGCCATCGTGGGTCGCAGAGCGCGAGTAATATAAAACTGACTAAATCGCAGCAATCGAACTTGGGCAGGACCCTTGCTGCGCAAGAACTCAGATCTGTAGAACGCAGATAAACAACAAAGAGGTGATGAGCGCGGATGAGAATGCTGGTGGTAGGCAATGGCGGGCGCGAGCATGCGATGGCCTGGAAGCTCGCACAGTCAGAGCAGGTTGAAGCCGTTTTCGTGGCGCCGGGTAACCCTGGTACGGCAAACGAACCCAAGTGTGAGAATGTGGACATCGGCGTGCTGGACTTCGAAAAGCTCGTCCAATTCGCCGTCGATCAGGACATCTCACTTACCATCGTTGGGCCAGAGGCGCCTCTAGTTGGCGGCATTCGAGAGGCCTTTGATCGAGCGGGACGGCTTTGTCTTGCGCCGCCCATGCTGGCGGCGCAACTTGAAGGCTCCAAACAATTCGCCAAGGAATTCATGCAGCGCCATGGCATTCCAACGGCGCGGTTCTCCGCTTTTACGGACGCTCGCGATGCAAAGTCATTTGCACGCGATATGCCGCTGCCTATTGTGATTAAAGCGGATGGATTAGCGGCAGGGAAGGGCGTGGTTATCGCAGAGAGTCTGGCGGAAGCCGAACGAGTCATTGACGATATGCTGAGCGGTCAGGCCTTCGGAGAGGCTGGCAGCCGTGTCGTGATCGAGGAGTTTTTACCCGGTGAAGAAGCAAGCTATATTGTCATTAGCGACGGCGAGCGGACTGCCGCATTTGCCACTTCGCAAGATCACAAACGGGTCGGTGATGATGATCAGGGCCCAAATACAGGCGGTATGGGCGCGTACTCCCCGGCACCCGTTGTAACGCGGGCAGTTGCTGACCGAGTGGAGCGCGACATCATTGCGCCGGTGATTAGGGGCATGCGTTCCGAAGGCTTGTGCTACCAAGGCTTTTTGTATGCGGGACTGATGATCGACGCGTTGGGGCAGCCCAAAGTGGTTGAGTTTAATTGTCGCTTTGGCGACCCTGAAACTCAGCCCATTCTGATGCGCCTAAATGAAGATTTTGCAGGCCTCTGCATGGCCGCCGCTAAAGGTCACTTGAGGGGAGTGCCCCTCCATTTCAGTGATGAACCGGCCGTTACCGTGGTCATGGCGAGCGAAGGCTACCCCTCGCAACCAAGAACGGGAGATCCTATTTCAGGTCTTGAGGACATCCAAGTGGGAAAAGTCTTTCATGCTGGGACGCGATTTGAGGGTGATCAGGTTGTCACGTCGGGCGGTCGTGTGTTGGGCGTGACCGCGATGGGTCGCGATTTGGCCGAGGCGCAGACGCGTGTCTATGACGGTGTGCGAAAAATTCAATTTGAAGGATGCCATTACAGAACCGACATTGGGTTTCGTGCACTCACGTCGTGAAGGCGCTCATGACTGCGCGCGGGTGAGCTTGCCGCCATCGGTTGCAATCATTTGGCCTGTCACATAGTTGTTTGATGCAAGGAATTCGGCCACTAGAGCAACATGCGTTGGCGTGCCGAGTCTGCTTAGGGGGACGCCGTCGAGCAGTTGATCGAGATCGAAATAGGCCTCGGATTCAGGTTCCCTCTCGCCAGCCGTGGAAACCGTCGCATCGCCTGGTTGTTCAATGGACGGAGGCAAGATCGCCCCCAGCGCAATCCCGTTGACTCGATGGTTTGGGGCAAGCTCTAGCGCGAGAGACCGCGTGATCATAGCGAGCCCTGCTTTGGATGCAGAGTAAGCGCTGTAGTGTTTGAGCGGTATCTCGCCGAACATGTCACCGAGAAAGATGAAGCTGGCTCGGTGATCGACCCAGGGGAGAAGCGCCTGCGTGAGAAAGTAGGGGGCCTTGAGGTTGGTTTCAAACAACTGATCCCAGGTTTCTCTCGTCGCGCCAGTGATCGGCGTTGGCGAGAATAGGCCGGCATTGTGGATCACCAACGTCAGTCGATGCTCGAGTTGGCTGGCGAAAACTGCAATCTTGTGAATGCCTTCGCGACTCGTGAGGTCGGCTTGAATTTTGAATGCGGAATTTTCTCTCGCATGATTGAGTTCGTTCTCGAGCTTGGCTGCTGCCTCCCCTCCGTTTCGATAATGGATCACGACCTGATAATTCAATTGATGAAAATGTCTTGAAAGGGTGGCACCGATTCGCTTGCTCGCGCCCGTGATCAGAACAACTGTTTTAGCCCGATCCTTCACGTAGGCTCTCGATTTAATGCGGAAGCGATACGACGCTGCTGAAGAGCTCGAATCTGGATTGCTTGGTCTTTCGGTTCGTTCAGGTCCGTGGGCGCGATGGGTTGAAGCAACGCGTCAAGGCATGACAACCAGAGCGATCGGCGAGACTGCCACGAGACTGCGTGCGTTGTGAGTCCGCCAGCAACATCCAATGCCGCCCTGAATCGATCTGGATGCCGCCTAGCGTCAACTGCGGTCAGTAGTGTCATCACTGATTCGGCATCGGGGCGCTGTGGATGAATCAGTTGAGGCGAATACCGATTACAAATATTCGCCAACGCGAGCCAGGTCTTTGGTAAGGCGACCTGGGGGAAGGCGGCTTTTGCTAAGAGAGGGGCCTCAGCGCACAATCTTGCAAAACGGGTGATTGGGTCTGTCGGAGAAAAGGTGTCCAGCACGGTTGGATCAACAGCGCTGAGCGCCGGCATGAGTTTCTCGAGCGCGCCGAATTGCGCGAGGGTGTTGAAGAAAGCGGATGGTCGGTGAGACTCGAGTGCTTTTTTAAGTTCTATAAAGATTCTCTCAGGTGCCAGGGCAGAGAGATCGTTTTGGTCGACCATGTTGAAGCACAGTTCGAAGGTCGCATCGGCGATGGAGAAATCGAACGGTGCGAGCTGTGCCGTCAATCGAGCGATCCTAAGAACGCGCAGTGGGTCTTCTGAAAAAGCTGGAGATACGTGGCGCAGAATGCGCGCGTGGAGGTCACTGATGCCGCCGTAAGGGTCTATGAATTCGCCTTGATCATTCTTCGCGATGGCGTTGATCGTAAGGTCACGGCGCTTAAGATCCTCTTCAAGACTGACGTGAGGCGCGATATCAAAATCAAAGTCGCCATACCCGGGACCCGTGCTCCGCTCAAGTCGAGCGAGTGCGTATTCTTCTTTGGTCTTGGGGTGGAGATACACGGGGAAAAACTGTCCCACTGGAATGAAGCCTTTTTTAATCATGGACGCCTTTGACTCGCCCACGACTACCCAATCGCGTTCATTGGGCTCGAGTCCAAGAAGCTCATCTCGCACGGCTCCGCCGACCAAATAGATGTCCATGGGTCAGGTTGATTCCCTAGCTCATCAGGAGCAATCGCTCGACAACAGGTTAAAGTGCAGCTTGCCGAAAGATGGTCCCATCTTCCAGTCGCACGGCGGTAAGCGCTCTTCCCCAAACGCAACCCGTATCGAGCCCGTAAAGACCGGGTTTAAAAACACCGTCCAGCATGGCCCAATGGCCAAAGCAGATGGTCCAGTCGTCCAAACTGGGATGACGAGACTCAAACCAGGGTCGAAACCCTTCGGGGCCGGTCAATGCCTTTGCCTCCAAATCGATCACACCAGGCGATTGATAAAAACGCATTCGAGTCAGGATATTGGTGGCCAAACGCAGTCTTGCCTCCTGACTCATTATTTGATGCCAATCATGTGGCTCATTGCCATACATGGCCCTGAAAAAAGGTATGCGACTTGAGGGGTCGATGAGTTGCTGGCTGATGGATTCACTCCATGCCAAGGCTTCGTCGAGACTCCACATGGCTGGGATGCCGGCGTGGACCATGAGCACATGCTGGTGCTGATCCATATGAATCAGCGGTTGCTGAATGAGGAAATCGACGAAAGCTTCTCGTTCAGGATGGGTCAGTAGATCATCTATGGTATCGCTTCGATGGGGTAGGCGGATCCCATGGGCCACTGCGAGGAAGTGCAGATCATGGTTCCCTAGCACGCAGTGCGTGTGGGGTCGCGTTGACAATAGCTCGAGTGTGGCGACGTTCTTGGGTCCCCGATTGATCAGATCGCCGACGAACCAGAGCGCGTCGTCATCGCTGGGATTAATTTGATCTAGGAGCGCGGAGAGCTCATCAAAGCAGCCTTGAAGATCACCGAAGACGTAAGTGCTCATGTGGCTGTAGTGCCAGCGCCGCTCGCTCGTCCAGCCAAGTGGAGCGACAGTGATGCGTAAGTTTCGGGGGTGAGGGTCTCTGCACGCGCGTTGGGGTCTATCCCCAACGAAATAAGGACCCCTTCACTGACTAGCGATTTGAGGCTGTTTCTTAATGTTTTTCGTCGTTGATTAAAGGCCGCCGAGAGAATAGAGGTCAGTGTCTGCTCTTCGTACATTAGACGAGCCTCTTGAGGAATTGGGTCCAACACCACTACAGCTGAATCCACCTTAGGTTCGGGCCAAAAGGCTTGCGGAGGCACCTCAAGGGCGAGTCGCGCCCGACATTTCAATTGAGTCACGACACTGAGCTTGCCATAGGTTTTTGTTGCCGGCACAGCCGTCAGACGATCAACGACTTCGCGCTGAAACATGAAAACCATGCGATCGATGCGGTCGATCTGTTCTAGCATTTGCAGCAAGAGTGGCGTGCTGATGTTGTAGGGCAAATTGCCTATCACCAAGAGCCGTTCTGGAATGGTTGATAGATCGAGATCCAGAGCGTCTTGCTGCAATATGGTGGCTGAACTAGGGAGCAGGGCTTCCAAACCTCCAATTAAATCTCGATCCAGCTCGACAACGAACAGAGAGGGGTCGATCTTGCATAAATGTTGAGTTAAGGCACCCCGCCCCGGACCGATCTCCAAGATTCTTGTGCTTCCATTCGGTTCAGCGAGACGAATAATCTCTTGGATAATGTAGTTGTCTTGCAGGAAATTTTGTCCGAATCGTTTTTTTGCTCTCATGACGTCGCAAGGCCCGCGGGGTCACAAAGCCGCCGCGCCAAGCGTATCGCTGCAAGCAGACTGTGCTCCGAAGCGAGATTCGTCCCCGCAATATCTGCGGCTGTGCCATGGTCAACGGATGTTCTGATGAATGGTAGCCCGAGCGTGATGTTTACAGCCTCGCCAAACCCCGCATACTTGAGGGTCGGTAATCCCTGATCGTGATACATGGCAACGATGGCGTCGAACCGTTGGATTCGTTCGGGAGTCAGTAAGGTATCCGCGGGAAGTGGGTCTGATACGGACACGCCCTCAGCGCGGAGTTTCTCAATCACCGGCGTCAGGATTTCAATTTCCTCTCGTCCTAGGTGCCCACCCTCTCCAGCGTGTGGGTTCAATCCGCATATCCCGAGCCGTGGCGCCGACACTTTGAACTGATTCCTGAGGCTTCGATGGGTGATTTGAAGCGTCTCCTCCACACGCTCGAAAGTGATTGCGTCGGCAACTGCTCGGAGTGGCAAATGGGTGGTCACCAGAGCCACCCGAAAGGTGCCGGCAACCAGCATCATGACCACCCTTGGCACGTTGGCTCGGTTTGCGATCCATTCCGTGTGTCCGGTGAAGGGTAGACCGGCATCATTGAGCGCGGCCTTGTTGACTGGGCCCGTAACCCAGCCAGCGGCTCGTCCGAGAGCGCATAGATCAAAGGCGGTCTCTAAACAGGACAGAACGTGCGGCGCCGTGACAGGAGAAACTCTGCCGATTTTCACGGGTTGCTCGCAGGGTACAGCCAGGACGTTCATGGCGTTTGGAAGCGCCTCTTCAACCGATGCGATCGGATGAATAGCGGCATCTATACCAAGGAGGCCAGCTCTGTCAGCCAAAACTTGGGGGTCGCTAATGTAGATTCGATTGAGATCCTTGGGAAGTTGCTGCTCTGCTTTTAAGCAAATATCGGGACCGATGCCCGCCGGTTCCCCAGGCGTGATGACAATGGCGGGTCTAGATTCTGACTTCGACAAAAGCGTCCTCTCGAATTTCTCGAACCCAGTTGTCCACCTCTTCTTCGAACGATTGGCTGCGCAAATAGTTCTCAACCTGATTGCGCTTAAACAGATCACTGAAGTCCTCGACGCGCTGCCCCGTAACCTCTAGAAAATGGAACCCATAGTTGCTTTGAAACACTGGGCTCAACTCGCCTTCTTCGGTGGCACGCATCATCGACTCAAAGGCGGGGACAAACTCACCGCCGGTATTCCAGCCCAAATCGCCACCGCTTAGCGCCGAGCCGGGATCCTCAGAGTAAAGTCGTGCGACTTCAGCAAATTCTCGACCGTCCACAATTTCCGCTCTAAGGTCCTCTGCGAGTTGACGCGCTTCTTCGAGGCTGCGTAATTCATTGGGTTTTATGAGAATGTGCCGCACCCGCGTTTGATTGATCAAACCCTCAGCGGTCGCGCCTCGGCGTTGGAGCATCTTGATGACATGAAAGCCGCTACTGCTGCGAATAGGACCACGGATGTCCTCTACCTTCATATCGACGGCAATATCGGCAAAGAGTGTGGGCAGTGCATTGGGCTTACGCCATCCTAAATCGCCACCTTCGAGCGCATTTTGACCACCCGATTTTTCCATGGCTAATGCTTGAAAGTTCTCGCCGGATTGTAGCGCTGCAACAATAGCATCTGCTTCCAACTTGGCCTGGGCAATCGATTCCCTTGAGGGGTCGCTGCCAATTGGAATCAGGATATGGCCAATTCGGTATTCGTCCGCCGTGAGCTCTTGGCCAGCATCCGTAGCGAGAAAGTCTTCAATTTCATCGGTGCTGATCTCGATACGCGAGTTCATGATGCCTTGCTGCACTCGACCGATAATGATCTCCTGCTCCACTTGTTGGCGCATCTCGTTGTAGGAGATCCCATCTTGCTCAAGCGCGCGTCGGAAGCTTTCTAGAGTGAGTTGATTTTGCTCGGCAATTCGCTTCATGGCGTCATTGAGTTCAGCATCGCTCACGCGAACGCCCGCTCGGCGAGCCACCTGTAGTTGCAACTTTTCAATGATGAGGCGCTCAACGATTTGCTCTCTCAGGATGCGATCCGGGGGTAGGGCGGCAGGATTTTTGGCCTGCGCTTTGAGCGTCTTCAAGCGGTTATCTATCTCTGATCGTGTGACCACGTCTTCATCTACGATCGCTGCGATCTCATCCATGACGATGGGCGCCGCAATCAAGGAGGCACATGAAAACGCGACAACGATGCTCGAGAGACAAAGGAATAAAGCGCGAAAAAACATAGCCTTCTCATGATGGACAGTGCCCCCTATTGTAAGTGATGCAAACCCAAAAGTGGTAAGGCGTCTCACGAGCCTCGCCTAGTCGTACTGTGGCCTTCTCACCTTGCTGAGCACGCATGGTGGGTCAGTCTTGGAATGAGAGAGGCCTTGTCGTCACAAGGGCCTGACGCAACCAGACTTGGTGGTAGGGTTTTGCAAAGATTCTTCTGAAAGCGGTGGATCAAAAAGCAGGAAACGATCTAGAAAGTACCTTGCCGATGCCGTTTCCGAAACTACTCAGGCCTTTTAATTCAACTTCGAGGAAGACGCCCGAGCGGGACTCTTCAATAAAGTAGAAGGTTTTCGCTGACTCATCTAACCCCAATTTTGGGTCACTGAATCGACGATAGGCGAACGACATACGAACACAGCAGCCGTCCATTTCCAGACCGGCAATGCGCTCAACTTGACGGTTGAGCTCATGGTTTCGGCTCCACATGCCAATGAAGCTCCAATCACGAGCGATGGGCAGGCGCGTCGCAATCTGGCTCAACATGACTCGATCGGCCCGCGCGCCGGACCAACTGCCATAGGCCCTGGCTCTGTTGATGTGTTGGAGGGTAAGGCGTCCACGCTCACCCCACAGCAGCGATAGATCAAAGTATTGATTTATTGGGCTAGACGCCCCGGCGCGCCACTCCATTTGTGCCCCGGCCTGCCATCCCGTCCGAGGTTGCCACTCAACCGACAGATAAAGCGGTGACGATTTGCGTGAATTAGACTCGTCAGAAAGCGCGTCAACATCGAAATAACGTTGGCCTACCTCCATCGACAGCCACTCTCGACCATCTTGTGCATAGTGAGCGGACTTGAGGCCCAAACTCCCCCGCAATCCTGATTCGATAGGATCGAGCCCAGAAAAACCGGAAATGTCGAAAAGGTTGTTGATATCGGGCTCGAGGGGCGCCGAATCGAGAGAGAATTGCCGCCCTTGGCTCTCTCCACTGTAGGCAAGAAGGATTCGAGGCATCAGCGTTGATCGAGCGTGGATGGCTCCGCCTCGATCAAAGAAGAGGCCGCTCTCCAAAACCAGGTGCGGAATACTGTCACTGACCGCCTTCTGAGGCGCGCTTAGGGTGTCATTCCTATAGCGAAGGTGCGTCACACCCAATCGAGTTTGGGTGTAACCGAAGTGGGGTGCCCAATTTCGTTCCAATTCGAAACGGAGTAATTCTCGACCAATGGTCTCCTCCGTTCGATCAGTGGCGGTCCGCTTAAATTCGGTCCACTGCAGATCTGAAGAGAGCTGCCACCCAGCGCTCTCCGTGGTGTGACTGAGAAAGAGGCTCGGTTGTCTTTCAAAGGTTTCAAGCACCTGTGAGAGCAGCCCCTGGTACCGCTGAACTTCTATTCCGCCCCTGAAGCCCCGGTTAAAAAACGTAATTCCAGCATATTGCGGTAGCGCCGATAAGAGGCGGGTATCTAATGGGTTTGTTTGCCGCGTTAGCCCTAAATGTTCCCCGCCTAATTTGAGCGGACTCATGAAATCTCTGAGATGTTCTCTGCTGGAGGCTCTCGTGTAGTCGACTTGTGTTTGGACAGAAGACCAAGTGCCCAGGTGATGGACGCCTGTGAACCATCGTTTGTCATCCAACCCAGCGCGCTCATAAATCTCATCGTGACGGATGTACTCGCCATAGAGAGACTCTTGATGGTGCTCACTCAAGTTGCGCATTTCACCAAGCCACAGGGTGCCTCTGTCGGTCATTGTCCTGAGGCCTAACGTGGCATCTCTTTGAGGATGGAGGTTCAGGTAATATTGTAATTCCGCCGTGATGCCGTCTCGACTGTCATTGGTAATATCTGCCGGTAAGAGACCAGATTGACGCTTGTCGCCAACAGGAACCTTGACGTACGGGATGTACAGCGCCGGCAGGCCTTTGATTCGAAGGGTGGTTTGCCTGGCCGTCAGCTTGGTTTGATCTGGTGAAGTTTCGAGCGACTGGATCTCAAGCGACCAAGGCGGATTGGGCGAGGGACAAAAGGTGATGGTGCCTGATGAGAGCGATAACGCGCCGTCGCGATAAAGTTGAAGTTCCTCGACGTCACCCAGTAAACCAGAACTTTGCTGGAACTTGGCGGACTCAATGAGCCCTTCGCCGCTCAGCAATCGACCCTCTGCCCGTCGGCCTTCGATGCAGAGACCAGAGTCTTGAATCAGCACACCCTCTTCAAGATAGAGCGTGTCGGTCTCATAGTCGATTCGTGCGCTGCGCGACTTAAATGTACGGTCATTCTGACGAATCAAAACGTCGCCATTGAATTCAGCACCGCGGCCAGGCGCGATCATGGCGTCGATCGCCGTGATGCTGGCACTGGTGTTGGTATTGGCGTTTGGGTCCCCCAAGGGAGGCAAAACTGACCCACAATTGAATGATTGCGCGAAAACTCCGGATACAAAAAACGCGAATATGATGGCGAGTCCGATCCGACCGAATCTGAGGAAGCCAACATGGCCTTTCTCAAGGCCCGATAATTGGGAAGCTCGAGTCGAATTCATCGTTCGTCGATCTGTATCCAAGCAATGGCCTAGTGGTTGTTCCTAATAGTCGTTTAAGTCCCAGGTGACGTTCGGGGCGCAGAGCGCTGAGAATAGGGCCGCTCGGTATTATCGGGGTTTAACATCAAGAATGCGAACGACACTCAGAGAATCGAGCTATGATCTGGCGGGGTTGAGAACGTGAAAGCCTCACGAACGAGAGATTGATGAATAGGTCCGATCAGACAGACGATCCCCGCCTCGGTGCGCTTAAGCGCTGGTTTCAAGTCGAATTGATTCGCAAGCACTCGGTTTCGAACGAGATCACGATCGAAAAAGTCTCCGACGACGCCAGCTTTCGGCGTTATTTTAGAAGCTGGTTGGCAGAGATGCCTGTTGTTTTGATGGATGCTCCGCCGGATAAAGAACCCATCACTGAATTCTTGATGGTCGACGAACGACTCCTTGCCGCTGGGATTCATGCCCCAACTATTTATGGTTTTGATCAAGACCAGGGTTTCATCGCAATGGAGGATCTAGGCGTGCATCAGTTTGCGCATGCCATCCGCGGCACAAAGGCTGAGCGCGATCGAGCGCTTCACCTTGCGTTGGACGTGCTTCATCGTTTCCGTTTGGTCGATACCGAGGGGCTGCCGCAATATACCAGCAGCAAATTAAGGGATGAAATGCAGCTCTTTCCCGACTGGTTCCTGTCGAAATATCTTGGACTGTCGTTGGGATCAGCATTTTGGGAGATTTGGCAGCCATTGACGGATCAGCTCATTGATTCTGCGCTTGGACAACCTCAGGGATTTGTTCATCGTGACTTTCATTCAAGAAATTTGATGATGCTCGACAATGCGGAACTGGGGGTGTTGGATTTTCAGGATGCCGTGGTCGGCCCAGCGACCTACGATGCGGTCTCGCTGCTTCGTGACTGTTACATCACGTACGATGATGAAGCCCTCGACAAGTGGTTCACCCAGTTTGTTCGCCGATTTCAATCTGAAACACAAGCTCAGTACGAGCTGCCCCAGTGGTGGCAGTGGCTTGATTGGATGGGATTCCAGCGTCATCTCAAATGTGCTGGTATTTTTTCAAGGCTGGCCATTCGTGACGACAAGCTCGGCTATCTTAAAGATATCCCTCGTGTGCTCGATCATATGATGGCGGTCGCTCGTCGCTATGAAGCGTTTGCCTCTTTTACGCAATGGTTTGAAGTCGATGTCAGACCGTTGGTTCCGCGGTCCCCTTGATGAAAGCGATGCTGCTGGCCGCAGGGCTTGGGCAACGTATGGTTGGGCTCACCTCAAACCGACCCAAACCACTGATTGAGGTGGGTGGTAGAAGTCTGATTGAACGTCACTTGAACGCACTCGCTTTGGCAGGCTTTAGCGATGTAGTCATCAATCTTTGGTACTTGGGCGATCAGATCAAAGATCGGCTTGGGGATGGCGCGGACTATGGGCTCAGGATTCAGTATTCGGATGAACAAGAGCGACTGGAGACGGGTGGCGGTATAAAGCATGCGTTGTCCTTGCTGGGCGACGAGCCTTTTTTGGTGATTAGCAGTGACGTACTGACGAATATCGACTATTCGCGTCTCAAGCGTAAGCCACTAGGTCCTTTTGATGCTCACCTTATCCTCATTGACAATCCACCCCACCATCCAGGAGGGGACTTTTCTCTGCTTGAGGGTCAATTGGGTCGGAATGCTCCAAGAATGACTTACAGCGGAATTGGCATCTTGAGGCCACAGCTGTTTCATGTGGCGCCAAGTGAAATTTTCCCTTTACGCGATGTTTTATTCCCCTTGGTTGATTCAGGCAAGGCCTCTGGGGAACGGTGGTCTGGTTATTGGTCTGATGTAGGTACGCCCGAGCGATTGCACCAAGCAGAAGAAGATATTCGAGCAGGAAGGTGTCCCTAGGTCTCTTGATTCGCTAAAATCGGCCGCCACACCGATTCGACCTGAGTGGCGCGTCCTTTGTGAGGATCTGCCTTTGAGATGTCTATGAACGACTTTTGGATTGCACCCTCGATTCTTGCTGCTGATTTCGCAAGGTTGGGTGAGGAAGTAACCGACGTGCTGGATGCGGGCGCGGATCTGATTCACTTCGATGTCATGGACAATCACTATGTGCCAAATTTATCGGTTGGCCCTGCCGTGTTGGCCTCGCTCCGGACCCACGGCATCACGGCTACAATGGATGTTCATCTGATGGTGAAGCCCGTGGATCGAATCATTGGAGACTTTATTGATGCGGGTGCCGATATGATCACGTTTCATCCAGAAGCGTCTGATCATGTGGATCGCTCCCTTTCACTTATTCGGGATGCAGGTCTGCAATGTGGTTTGGTGCTCAATCCAGCCACACCGCTCAGTGTCCTTGACTACACGCTTGAAGGCCTTGATATGGTCCTGGTCATGTCGATTAATCCAGGCTTTGGTGGGCAACAATTTCTCCCAAGCACTCTCGAGAAGATCGAGGCGATTCGTCGTCGGATCGACGCAGTTAAACCAGGTACTCGACTTGAAGTCGATGGTGGGGTGAAGACGGACAATATTCGTCGGATCAAAGACGCGGGTGCAGACACGTTCGTCGCAGGGACTGCGATCTTTGGGGCGCCAGATTACCGGCAGGTGATTGATGAGATGCGGCGGGAACTCAGCGCGTCTTAGCCGAAAGCGCCATCGTCATGAATCACGCTCTTGCAGATCAAAAACAAAGGCTAGAAACGCTCGCGGCTGAGGGCGTTCGTCATCTTCCCGTCACCCGTGAAGTAGTGGCCGATTTCGAAACCCCCTTGAGTTGCTACGCGAAAGTTGCGAGCGGTCCCTATAGCTATCTTTTAGAGAGCGCCAATCAAGGTGGCGAGAAATGGGCCAGATACTCGATGATTGGCCTGCCTGCGAGGCGCGTCTACCAGATTCGAGGGCATTCGCTGCAAGTGATTGAAGACGGTGCTGTGGTTGAAGAGACCGCGCTTCAGGACCCCTTTTCCTATGTGGCAGCGCTCCAGTTGGAATATAGCTACCCAGAGATTGAAGGGTTACCAACCTTCACCGGCGGATTGGTGGGTTACTTTGGCTACGACACCGTTCGCTACGTCGAGTCACGGCTCCAGGCTTCAACTCCGCCAGATTCCCTTGGCACGCCGGATATTTTGCTCATGTTGTCTGACGAGGTGATCGTGTTCGACAACGTCAAAGGCAAAGTTCAGCTGGTCACCCATGTCAGTGATCTCTCAGATGATCAACTGATTCAAGCAGACCTTCGGCTGGATGCGATGCAGGGCGCGATGCTGGGGCCGTTACCAAATTATCTCACGCATCCCAATGTGGCGCCTGCCGTTTATGAGAGCGACTTTGAGTCGTCCTATGGTAAAGATCAGTTCCTTAAGGATGTCGCCGCGATCAAAGAGTACATTCTGGCCGGCGATACTATGCAGGTGATCTTGTCGCAGCGACTTCGATGTCGCATTGAAGCGCACCCACTGACGCTTTACCGAGCCCTGAGGGCGCTGAATCCTTCGCCTTATATGTACTACATGAATTTAGACGAGTTCTCTATCGTGTCCTCGTCGCCCGAGATCCTTGCCCGCCTGGAGGATGGAGAAGTGACCGTGCGTCCTCTCGCGGGGACAAGGCGTCGGGGCCTGAGTCGTGAAGAAGATCAAGCAATGGAGACCGAGCTTAAATCTGACCCCAAGGAGATCGCCGAGCATCTGATGTTGATCGACTTGGGTCGCAATGATGTGGGTAGGGTGTCTCGGGCTGGTTCGGTGAAAGTGACCGATATGATGACGATAGAGCGATATGCCCACGTGATGCATATCGCCTCCCATGTCACAGGCGATCTTTTGCCTGGACTGACACCGGTTGACGTTCTGAAAGCGACACTGCCGGTGGGTACGCTCAGTGGTGCTCCAAAAGTTCGAGCATTAGAGATCATTGATGAGTTTGAGCCAGAGAAACGCGGCATCTTTGGCGGTGCTGTTGGTTATCTTTCATGGCAAGGCAGCATGGATACGGCCATAGCCATCAGAACAGCCATTGTCAAAGATGGCTGGCTGAATGTCCAAGCTGGGGCCGGTATTGTGGCGGACTCAGTTGCAGAACTCGAGTGGATGGAGACGCTGAATAAAGCGCGATCAATTATGCGCGCAGCGATGATTGCTGAGCAGGGGCTGCAGTTTCATGAAACGCCCGAGAACAGCCGGTCGCCAGCTGACCGAGACAAGCGATGATTGATAAGAACTCGGTATAGAGCCAATTTGTTATGTTGTTGATGATAGATAATTACGACTCGTTCACCTTCAACGTCGTGCAGTATTTGATGGAACTCGGTGAGCAAGTCGAGGTGTTTCGCAATGATGCGATTTCTGTCGCAGATATCCACGCGCTCGCACCGGAGCGCATTGTGATTTCTCCTGGTCCCTGCACACCCAATGAGGCGGGGGTTTCACTTGAGGTGATAGAGCACTTTGCCGGCGAGATCCCGATCTTGGGTATTTGTCTAGGTCATCAAAGTATTGGTCAAGCGTTTGGGGGTGAAGTCGTTCGAGCGTCGCAGGTCATGCATGGCAAACTTTCGGCGATTCATCATCGTGGTGCAGGGGTGTTCAAAGCGCTACCTAGCCCCTATCAGGCGACCCGTTATCACTCGCTCGTGATTGACCCAGCATCACTGCCCGATTGCCTTGAAATCACCGCATGGACTGAAGATGCTCGCGGGGAAGTGGAGGCGATCATGGGAGTTCGGCATAAATCTCTGGCTGTTGAGGGTGTTCAGTTTCATCCGGAATCTGTATTGAGTGAGCACGGGCACGCGCTGCTTCGGAATTTTTTAGAGGGGACACGTGATGTTGGACATGACTGATTTATTGAACAAGTTAGTCATAGGTCTGGATCTCTCGCATGACGAGATGATTGCTTTGATGCAATCGATCATGAGCGGGCAAGCATCAGATGCGCAAATCGGTAGCGCGTTAACCGCGCTCAGAATCAAGGGCGAAACCGTCGAAGAGATTGCGGCTGCAGCCGAAGTCATGCGCTCACTGTCGTTAAAGGTGACGGTGGATAACGATCAATTGGTGGACACCTGCGGCACCGGTGGCAGCGGTATCAGTAAATTCAATGTGTCTACCGCGAGTGCTCTGGTGTTAGCGGCGGCAGGCGCAAAGGTTGCCAAGCACGGTAATCGTGCTGCGTCAGGCGTGAGTGGCAGTGCAGATGTGCTAGAGGCCGCGGGCTTGCCTTTAGATCTGAACCCTGAACAAGTCGCGCATTCCATCGAGCAGGTGGGTGTTGGGTTCTTGTTTGCAGTGAATCATCATGGTGCGATGAAGCATGCCATTGGTCCGAGGCGCGAGCTCAGATTCAGAACGATTTTCAATTTATTGGGCCCCCTAACTAACCCCGCAAGTGCCAAACGGCAAGTGCTGGGCGTATTCGATCGGAAGTGGATTCAGCCGATGGCGGAGGTGCTCATCAAGCTGGGTGTCGACCGAGCGCTGGTGGTTCACTCCCGGGATGGTCTCGATGAGCTGAGCGTTGCCGCCATTAGCGACGTGGTTGAGGTGAGGCGGGGTGAATGTATCGCTTACTCGATCGATCCGATTGCGCTTGGCTGTGGCCCCCATTCACTGGGTGATCTTGCAGTCGACAACGCAAGGGAAAGTCTCGCCATGATTGAAGCGGCGTTTTCGGGTCAGCATGTCGCTGCCGAGAATATGATCGCGCTTAATGCTGGGGCGGCGCTCTTTGTCTCTGAGAGAGTGAGCTCGATGGAAGACGGTGTGGCGCTTGCTCGCGACATGATGCGCTCGGGCCAGGCGTCGGCTAAATTGGGTGAGTTGATCTCGTTTTGTCAGAGCATGGTGGCTCAATGAGCATCCCGAGTGTTTTGGAAAAGATCGTTGCAACCAAGCACGAAGAGGTCAGGAAGCGTCGGGCAGCGGTTCCCATGGAGGCGTTGCCAGAGCGTGAGGATTCGACCAGAGGTTTCCGATCCGCGTTAGCAGCCAAATTAGCGGAGGGCCACCCGGCGGTAATCGCTGAAATTAAGAAGGCCTCGCCATCGAAAGGCGTGATTAGGGCGGACTTTGATCCAGTTGCGATTGCAACCTCCTACGAACGAGGTGGCGCCGCGTGCTTATCCTGCTTGACGGATGAATACTATTTCCAAGGACACGACGAATATTTAAAAGCTGCGAGACAAGCGACCCAGTTACCCGTCTTGCGAAAAGACTTTGTCATCGATGCTTATCAAGTCGCAGAAGCGCACGCACTCGGAGCGGACTGCATCCTTTTAATTGCCGCGATTTTGGATCCGTCTGCATTGGGTGATTTGTATGTTCAAGCTTTGGAGATGGGGCTCGACGTGCTGATTGAAGTGCATGACGAATTCGAGTGCGAGCAAGCACTTTCCC
>CAYZUV010000025.1:0-17796 GCA_964481245.1 uncultured Pseudomonadales bacterium | reverse complement strand
CCAACCTGACTATTGACGAGAGGAACATCATGCAGGAATACCATCAGTTTTATATTAACGGCGAATGGGTCGACCCGGTTACGCCACAAACGCTTGAGGTGATTAACCCAGCGACCGAACAGCCCTTTGCGACCATCAGCATGGGGTCAGCGGCAGACGTTGAGAAGGCCGTCGCTGCAGCGAGTGCTGCGTTCGAAACCTTCTCTCAAACCACGGTTGCTGAGCGAGTCGAACTCCTAGGCGCAATCCTAGCGGAATACACCAAGCGGTACGATGAAATCGCTGCTGCGATTTCTACCGAAATGGGCGCGCCGATTTGGCTTTCAAAAGCGGCCCAGGCTGCGACAGGCCAGGCACACTTCGCCACGACGTTAGAAATTCTGAAGAACTTCGAATGGGAAGAGCGCAAGGGTAAGTATTTGCTGCGCCGAGAGCCGGTAGGTGTCTGCGGTCTCATCACGCCTTGGAACTGGCCCATCAATCAAATTTCTTGCAAAGTCGCGCCAGCATTGGCCGCGGGCTGCACGATGGTGCTGAAGCCAAGTGAGGTGGCGCCCGTCAACGGCATCATTCTCGCTGAGGTACTTCATGCAGCAGGCGTTCCAGCGGGCGTCTTTAACCTTGTGAATGGCGACGGTCCTTCAGTGGGCGAAGCGATGTCATCACACCCTGGCATCCACATGATGTCCTTCACCGGTTCAACCCGTGCTGGTGTGTTGGTGGCGAAAGCGGCTGCCGATACCGTCAAACGCGTGGCACAAGAGCTCGGTGGGAAGTCAGCGAACATCGTTCTTGAAGATGCAGACCTGACGGCTGCGGTCAGCGGCGGTGTGAACCAAGTGTTTACCAATTCCGGTCAAAGCTGTAACGCGCCAACGCGTATGTTGGTCCCGGCTGCCAAGCACGACGAGGCGCTGGCAATCGCAAAAGCAACGGCAGAAAACGTCAAGCCCGGCGACCCCTTCGCTGAAGGTACAACTATTGGTCCCGTGGTGAGTGAAGTCCAGTGGAATAAGATCCAAGGTCTGATTCAAAAGGGCATCGATGAAGGAGCCGAGCTCGTCTGCGGTGGTACGGGGCGTCCGGATGGCTTGAATGCGGGTTATTACGTGAAGCCTACGATTTTTGGCAACGTGAACAACGACATGACGATTGCCCGAGAAGAAATCTTCGGCCCAGTGCTGTCGATTCTGCCTTACCAGAATGAGGAAGAAGCGATTCAAATTGCCAATGACACGCCCTATGGGTTGTCCGGCTATGTGCAGTCGGGCGACGTTGATCATGCCTTGGCGGTCGCGGCTCGAATTCGAAGCGGTAACGTGCACGTAAATGGCAGTGGTGCGGATTTCAATGCACCGTTTGGCGGTTACAAGCAGTCAGGCAATGGCCGTGAGTGGGGCGAGCTCGGTTTCGAAGAATTCCTTGAAACCAAAGCGGTTTTCATCCCAGCCGCCTGAGACCGAGCGCCATCGCAGACCATCCCCCCATGGGAGGGGGTGGCTCAGCGCTGAGGACTCAAATAAAAACGCCCCTTTTGGGGCGTTTTTTATAGGCGTGGTTTAGATCGCGCGCCCCTGATTCACGAAGAGACCGTCGGCTGCGACCGCCGTTACCAGGTATCGATAAACGGTCGCTTCTTGCCTTCGCGGGGTACGGGTTTCGGCATTGATTTGAAGCCCGCCATGATCCAATGCCGGGTGTCTTTGGGATCAATGACCTCATCGATTTCAAACGCGGTCGCGAAGTTCACGGCCTTGCCACGGTCATACATTTGCGCCACACGCTTTTCGTACTCGAGTCTGCGCTCTTCGGTGTCCTCGATTGCTTCAAGCTCTTTTCGATAGCCGAGCTTCACCGCACCCTCGAGGCCCATTCCGCCAAACTCACCGGTAGGCCAGGTTACGGTGAATGCGGAAGCCTTGAAGCCTCCGCCTGTCATCGCCTGTGCGCCAAGGCCGTAACCCTTGCGCAAGACGAAAGCGAAAAGCGGTACCGTGAGGCTCGTGCAGGTGACGAAGACTCTGCTCGCATGGCGAACCAGTGCTGTTTTTTCGATTTCTGGGCCCACCATAATGCCGGGGCAATCGACCAGCGAAACGATAGGCAGATCAAAGGCGTCGCATAGTTGCATGAACCGTGCTGCTTTGTCGGCGCCATCGCTATCAATAGCCCCTGACAAATGGATGGGGTCGTTAGCGATGAGACCCATGGGCTGACCTTCAACTCGGATAAAGGCGGTGATCATTCCGATGCCAAAGTGCGGCCTGAGCTCAAGCACAGAATCTTTGTCTGCAATTAAGCGAATGATGTCACGGATGTCGTACACCCTTAGACGATTTTCTGGGACTGAGAAACGAAGTTTCCGTTGATCATCGCATTCCCATTCCTTAAGCGGACCCTGAAAGTAAGAGAGCAGCTTTTTGGCAACCTGCACCGCCTCGAACTCGTCCTCTACCGCAATATCCACCACGCCGTTGGGGACTTGTACAGACATCGGGCCGACTTCGTCAGGCGTGAAAATGCCGAGACCGCCTCCCTCAATCATGGCGGGACCACCAATGCCGATGTTGCTGTCTTTGGTAGCGATCACGATGTCGCTGCAACCGAGTAGCACGGCATTGCCCGCGAAGCAGCGTCCCGTGGTGATGCCGATTCGAGGCACAAGGCCACTCATCTCCGCGTAGAGTTGGAAGGCAAGGCAGTCGAGGCCGGCGATGCCAGCGCCGTCTGTGTCCCCCGGGCGTCCGCCGCCTCCTTCAGCAATCAAGATGATAGGTAGCTTCAGTTTCTCTGCAATCTCAAACATGCGATCTTTTTTGCGGTGATTTTGCAGACCTTGGGTGCCCGCAAGAACCATGTAGTCGTAGCTCATGAGCACGCATTGGGTGTTTTGGTCGGGGAAGAGCTCGCTGTTCACGCTTCCAATGCCAGTGACCATGCCATCGCCCGCGGTGTTGCGCATCAAATCGTCTACCGTGCGCCTGCGCCGCTGGGCCGCTATCGCAAGACTGCCATATTCGACAAATGTGCCCGGGTCACAAATGTCGCTCAGATTTTCCCGCGCAGTTCGATGGTTGGTCTTTCGCCGCTTTGCCACGGCCTCCGGGCGATTCTCATCGAGACCGAAGCTATGACGTTCGTAGGCTTCAGCCAGATCGGGGCGAATGTAGTCGAGATCAAGGGCTTCCTCGGTATCTGTCGCTGATACAGAAACCGCGCCCGGTGCCAAGATGATCAGCGGATGGTTCTCGAAAATCGCAGCGCCAAGATCGGCATTGAGCGATTCTATGGTGCCGCTTTGGGGTGCCTGTATGACGTGCTCCATTTTCATGGCATCCATGATGGCCACCTGCTGACCTTCAAAGACCTCGTCACCTTCTTTGATGAGCCATTCAATGACGGTGCCTTGCAGTGGCGCCCGGACCGCGACCAAGCCTGATGGCACGTCGTCGGCCAGAATGTCTTTGGGCGTGTCATCGGCTTGCTTGCTATGGCTCAGCACAGCTAAAGGGTCATTGGCGTCAATACGGGCGCCCGCAATCGACTGACCGCTTGCGCGAGCGGGTGAGCTCGGCTCCGGCTCAGTCTCAGCCAGCGCTTTGGCAATTTCCTTTAAGTGTGTATCAACATAGCGCGTGTTAATCCTGCTTTCGGTAAAGGCAGCGTCGCCCAGCATGTGCAGCAAAAAACTTTGATTCGTTTTGAAGCCGGTGAGGTGAAACTCGCTCAGTGCGCGGCGCAACTTTTTGACAGCCAAGTCGAAATCCGCGCTGCGGCTGTGAGTGATGACTTTGGCAAGCAGTGAGTCGTAGCGTGTGCTGGTGGTGTAGCCAGCGTAGCCCATCCCATCGACGCGGATCCCCGGGCCTTGGGGCGGCGTGTATTGCGTAATCGTTCCCCCTGAGGGTTTGAAAAAGCCTTTGTCTGAGAGGACCTCCATGTTGATGCGGGCTTGAATGGCATAGCCCTGCGCGGAGGGGGGCGCGGTGAGCCCCAGGTCGGCAAGGGTTGCGCCTTCTGAGACCTTGAGTTGCAGCGCCACGAGATCAAGCCCTGTAACGGCTTCTGTGACCGTGTGCTCGACTTGGAGTCGCGCATTGGCCTCAATGAAGTAAAAGGCCTCTGGCGCGTTCACGGGGACCAAGAACTCAAACGTTCCAAGGCCTCGGTAATGGGCGCTAGACGCCATCTTGAGGGCTGCTTCGAGCAAACCTTGCCGCGTCGACTCGGGTAAGTTGGGGCAAGGCGCAACCTCAAGAAGCTTCTGGTTTTGCCGTTGAACGGAGCACTCACGCTCCCACAGGTGCGTTACGCCGCCTTGACCGTCGCCCAGAATCTGCACTTCGATGTGCCGAACGTCATCGAGTAAAGCCTCAACATAGAGCGCAGGATTGCCGAAAGCCATCTCGGCCTCTGACGCGCAGCGCTCGAAGGTTTTGGTGAGGTCCTCACCTGCGGCTACGATCCGCATACCGCGCCCGCCCCCGCCATGAACGGCTTTGATCATGAGGTTGGTTTCAGGGTGCTTCGATTGAAAATCAAGCGCTTCGGCGAGCGTCGTCGCGCCTTCGGTGCCTGGAACAAGCGGCACACCGCAAGATGAGGCCACGGCTTTTGCGCCTGCCTTATTGCCAAAAGTCGATAGCTGATCCGGTGTCGGGCCCACAAAGCACAAGCCGGCCGCTTCACAGGCTGAGGCAAAAGGACTTTGCTCGCTGAGGAAGCCATAGCCCGGGTGAATGGCCGTTGCTCCACCCGTTTTGGCAGCTTGAAGCACGGCCTCGATATCGAGATACGCCGAGGCGCCTACGCCCGGAATTTGGATCGATGTGTCCCCAGCCGCGACGTGCGCACACTGCGCGTCATCCTCGGGGTAAATTGTGATGACCCCATATCCTTGGTCTCGGGCTGTGGCTGCGAGGCGAATAGCGATTTCGCCGCGGTTGGCGATAAGGAGTGTTTTCATAATGCAGGTTCATTAACACCGAAAGACTGAAGCTAACGCAAAACTCGCTGTGTGTCAGCGGATGGCAAGGCGCCAGTGGGGTCATTTCAAGGAAGGCGTTAGGTGCTAGACTCGAAAGCTACCGAGTGAAGGAAAGGATTGCGTACATGGCACAAGTCAACACAGGCACCGACGATTTATTAGCTGACGTCACCGATGGCGTGGGCGTCATCACTCTGAATCGACCCGAAGCGCGCAATGCGATGTCGGGCGCAATGAATACGGCCCTCGCCGCGACCCTGGCTGAATTTGAATTGGACAGCTCGGTGAAGGTTGTCGTGCTCACGGGCGCCGGTAAAGGCTTTTGTGCCGGTGGCGATGTTAAGGGCATGGCGGCCTCGGGTGATGGCACGGTGGGCGACAACACCATCGACTCGGCGATTCATCGTCAGCGAGTGATGCAGCGGGCGACTTCCGGAAAATTGTTCAAGATGCCAAAGCCGACCATCGCAGCGCTCCCCGGTGCAGCTGCAGGCGCTGGACTATCGCTAGCGTTGGCCTGTGACATGCGAGTCATGGCGTCAAATGCAATTTTGACTACAGCGTTTGCTCGGGTCGGTTTTTCGGGGGACTACGGTGGGACTTATTTCATGACGCAGCTCGTTGGCTCAGCAAAAGCAAGAGAGCTCTACTACTTATCTGATCGAGTGAGCGCCGAAGAAGCGCTGCAGTTGGGCCTTGCCAACTGGGTCGTGGAGCCTGACCAATTGATGGCCAAGACCATGGAAATTGCCGGTCGATTGGCGAGCGGCCCAACCGTCGCTTACCGTTACATGAAGGAGAACCTAAATCGAGCTATGGCAGGCGAAGTCGATGACTGCTTGGATCTTGAGGCGACCCATCACGTGCATTGCGGGCAAACGGAAGATCATCGAGAGGCAGCAAAGGCCTTCGTTGATAAGCGCGAGCCAGTATTTAAGGGGCGTTGATCGGCCACCCGCAGGCCCAAGAACGCGCAAATTTGGCGCGGTTGGGCCGTTATCGGTACCACAAACACGCCTACCCTAACGTTGGACGTGTGTATGAGCCGGCGGAATTGCTTTCTCGAAACGGCTGCCAATCGAGTATGGGTACCCCACTGACTCGCCGCGCCGCGCGCTTGATCTGACGCTTAGGCGCGACCGAGTGCGGATAAAGGCTCTTTTGGCTGTGTGGGTTAGCTTCCTTGTGCGAGGCCTTGCAGTGTTGCCGAGCAGGCTGCTTGATTGAACCCATGGCGCGCTTTTTGATGCTTGTCGCTGGATCCAAATCCGCACCGTTCCAGTTAAAATTTCGGCGTCAAGAGATCGGATTGGAAGAAAACCTGGGTCTCGCCTTCCACCCAGCCTCTTCGATTACAAACCGTTAGATCAAGGGCTCAAACCCGCGGATGGGCGCGAGCGTCAGGGAAACCAATATGGCAATCGCGTTTTTGAATGGTGATTGGATGCAACCCCACGAGGCAAAGGTCTCCGTCTTTGACCGTGGATTTATGTTCGGTGATGGGGTGTATGAAGTGATGCCGGTGTATGGCGGCCGGGTATTTACTCTCACCGAGCACGTCACTCGGCTTCAGCGCTCTCTGAGCGAAATTCGGTTGACAACGACCTACACCGATGAGAGCTGGGCGCAGCTGATCAATGACGCGGTATCGAGGGCAGGTGAGCCAGAGGCGTTAGTCTATTTGCAGGTCACACGAGGCGTTGCTGAGGAGCGCTCCCACGTCTATCCGGATGCGCCTCCAACCGTGTTGATCACCGTGACCCCGGCCGCAGCCCGAGCACACGCGCCCAAACCGCTGAATGTGGTGACCAAGACTGATTTTCGGTGGCACCGGGCCGACATCAAAGTTACGTCACTGATTGCCAATGGACTCATCAAAAATGAGGCGCTCGCCGAGGGGTTTGATGACGCGATATTGGTGCGTGGCGATGAGGTGACTGAAGGTACTGCGTCCAACGTTTTCATTGTCGTAGGCGGTGTGATCAAAACGCCGCCTAAAAGCAATCACTTGCTTCATGGCATCACCCGCGACTTGGTCGTTGCCTTGGCTGGCGAAGCGGGGCTGCCTGTCGAAGAGTGCCGGCTAGGGGAACGCGACGTGCTCTCAGCAGATGAGGTCTGGCTCACGTCGACAGGTCTCGAAGTCTACCCAGTGGGCGCAGTGAATGGCCAAAGTGTGGGCAATGGTGAGGCCGGTGTCGTCTGGGCCAAGATGGATCAAATCTTTCAAGCGAAAAAAACTGCATTCAGAGCAGCCGTCGAAGAGGCCTAGGGCGGACACAAGGGCACTGAACCACTTTTAGCTGACAATTTGATTGAGAAACACCGCGTCGCTGGTGCCAGTCCTGGGTCACACCGACTCGTGAGTGCGCGCCAGAGCGCCTGGACAGCAACTTTGTGACTTAAACCTCCAGCCGCTAAGAAGCAGGGGAAGCGCTTTGATGCGCTATGCCTTACAGAAAATCGGGATTTAGAAAGCTGGGATTTGGAAATCTGTTCGTGCACCAAGGCAGTATAAGAGCCAGTTAGGTTCCCGCGCTCGTGGGTCAATGACTGAAATTTAGGGCAAGGAAGTAGCGACGCGCAGGTCGCTTTTTGATAGGGTCAATCGATCATCACAAACGAAAAGATTCATTGGACCAATTGATGGTCTGAAACGTACATTAGCAACTCGGTAACAAGGAGAACATCATGGCGCTGAAAGGCTCTAAAACAGAACAAAATTTAAAAGATGCATTTGCGGGCGAGTCTCAGGCAAATCGTCGTTACTTGTACTTCGCGTCAAAGGCTGACGTTGAAGGCTACAACGATGTTGCCGCCGTCTTTCGGTCCACTGCCGAAGGCGAAACTGGCCATGCCCACGGTCATCTTGAGTACTTAGAAGAAACCGGTGATCCCGCAACGGGTTTGCCCATCGGCAGTACGTCAGACAACCTGAAGGCTTCTGTCGCAGGCGAGACCCACGAGTACACGGACATGTACCCAGGGATGGCCGCAACAGCTCGAGACGAAGGGTTCGATGAAATCGCTGATTGGTTCGAAACGCTGGCAAAAGCCGAGCGAAGCCACGCAAACCGATTCCAGAAGGCACTCGATAACCTCGACGCCTAATCAACCAAGCGGTGTGTGATTTGAGCGCGCCCTACGGGGCGCGCTTTGTTTTAGGAGGAAACATCATGTTGCAGCGAGCAGATTTGTGGTCGCTAGAACAATATTCAGAGGCAAGACCCAGCTTCAGGGAAGAAGTCTTGGCTCACAAAAGGAACCGGCGCGTCAGAGTGGGCGAGCATGTGCTTTTGATTTTTGAAGATGAATTAACGGTCAAGTACCAGATTCAAGAGATGCTCAGAATCGAAAAGATTTTTGAAGCGGCTGGCATCCAGGATGAACTCGATGCCTATAACCCGTTGATTCCAGATGGCGATAATTGGAAGTGCACGATGCTGATCCAGTATCCAGACGTCGCCGAACGCAAGCAGCGACTGACCGAGCTGCTGGGTATCGAAGATAAGATTTGGGTTCAGATTGGCGAAGGCAAGAAAATCTGGCCCATTGCGGATGAGGATCTTGATCGCGCCAACGACGATAAAACAGCGGCGGTGCATTTCATGCGCTATCAGATTGGTGCCGAGGACCGCGCGGCGCTAAAGGCGGGTGCGCCCATCCAGTTTGGTGTCGAGCATTTGGCTTATCCTTCGGAGCCAACGACAGTCGACGAAGGTGTTCGCGCCTCGCTAGCTGGGGACCTAGCGGACGAGTCATAGCGCCTCTTCTGGGGTGCTTCAGAAAGCCGGCTTCTGCCGGCTTTTTTTTTGCATCGAAAATGTGTTTGACCTGATGCTTCAAATTGGCGGAGTGAGAGGTAACATAAAGCCTCCAAGAGTGACGTGAAGGATAAAGCCCATGCATTTGGCCAAGGTGCAAGCTGTATTGGTTCGTGGGATCGTGATGATTGTGCTGGCGCTGAGTCTGGCCGGCTGCGGAATCAATAACTTGCCCACCTTCGATGAGCAGGTCAAAGCCGCTTGGTCTCAGGTGGAGAACCAGTATCAGCGGCGAGCCGATTTAATCCCCAATTTGGTTGAAACGGTCAAAGGGTTCGCGGCTCAGGAGCGAGAGACATTGCTTGCGGTCACCGAGGCGCGGGCAAAGGTAGGTCAAATGCAGGTTGACTCCGGGCTCATCAATAACCCCGAGCAGCTTCAACAATTCGAGGCTGCCCAAGCACAGTTGTCTGGCGCGCTCAGTCGCTTGATGGTGGTGGTCGAACGTTACCCCGACCTCAAATCGAACCAAAATTTCTTAACGCTCCAATCTCAGCTGGAGGGCACTGAGAATCGAATCAGTGTGGCGCGCAGAGACTACATTCAGGCAATGCAGCGCTATAACACGGAGATTCGCACCTACCCTGGCAAGCTCTGGCACGGCTGGTTGTACCCGGATATGGAGCCTCGCGAGGATTACTACAAAGCGACCGCAGAAAACGCGGCTGAGCCGCCCAAGGTCTCGTTTTAAGATGCGAAATGTCTTCGCGCTCGCGCTGTGTCTGCTGGTCCTCAGTGTCGGCGCTGATGGTCCGAATTTCCCAGCGCTCAGCGGGCGAGTGGTTGATCAAGCGGGCTTGTTAAATGCTGAAGTTGAGCGCGACTTGGCAGGGCGACTTGCGGGGCTTGAGAAGCAGACGGGGGTCCAGGGTGTTGTCGCCGCAGTCTCAAGCTTAGATGGATACACCATTGAGGAGTATGCGAACCGCTTGGCGCGCCAGTGGGCATTGGGCCAGGCAGAAACAAACAATGGGGTGCTGCTCCTTATTGCCCCCAACGAGCGAAAAGTGCGCATTGAGGTTGGCTATGGGCTCGAAGGTGAGCTGACCGATGCGCTCGCCTCGCGCATCATTCACGAGCAGATACTCCCTTGGTTTAGGACCGGCCGGTTTGAATCGGGGATTATCAAGGGCACAGAGGCCATGATCGGTGTGCTGGGTGGTCAGCCGCTGCCTGCGCCGAGTGGTCGGCCAGCCACAGTGGCGCTGAACTCAGTCGAGGGCGCACTTTATCTTGTGTTGGCGATAGGCGTTTTTATCCTTTTTTCGAAGATGCGCGATGTGGGCGTGTCAGGTGTTGGAAGGCGTCGCCGAGGTCTCTATCAGAGCGGATGGGGGGGCGGAACTTACGGTGGCGGTGGTGGCTTTCGTTCAGGCGGCTTTGGCGGCGGTGGTGGAAGCTTTGGCGGCGGTGGGTCAAGCGGCGGCTGGTAGTCTCCGGGCAGATAATTAATCCAATTTCTATTAGGCTGGTCGAGAGACTCAGCGTTAACGCGCAACTTAAATGAAGGAGAGGGTGATGAAAGTAGGATTAGCGTTTGCAGCAAGCATTGCGTGGGAGCGTGACAATTCCCTAGAACTGATTAAAACAGCAGAAACCGCTGGGTTTGAATCGGTTTGGTGCGGCGAGCACGTGATTCTGCCGGATACGATCATTTCCAAGTACCCCTACACTTCGGACGGCAAGATCCCGGCAGAAGCAGACACGGCCATTCCTGATCCGCTGATTTGGCTTGCATTCGCTGCTGCGGCCTCGAGCACGTTGCGTCTTGGGACTTGTATTTTGATTGTCCCGCAACGAAACCCTCTGGTGCTCGCCAAAGAACTCGCGACGCTCGATCGCATATCGGGTGGTCGAGTTGAATTGGGTTTGGGTGTGGGTTGGCTAAAAGAAGAGTTTGATGCCTTAGGGGTGCCGTGGGAAGCTCGCGGTGCGCGAAACGATGAATACGTGGCAGCGATGCGTGAGCTTTGGCGTGAACCCCATGTTGAATTCCATGGCAAATACGTTGACTTCGATAAAGTGACCTGCAGCCCTCGGCCTGTACATGGTTCAATTCCCGTGATTGTTGGGGGTGATACCGATGCCGCTATTCGCCGCGCTGCGAGGCTGGCGGATGGTTATTTTCCTGGGGAAGGGGATCCCGCGAAGCTGGCCAAGCTCATCGAGCGACTCCATGCCGAGGCCGAGAAAGTCGGTCGAGACCCCAGCGAAATCAAGATCAATGTCATGTTTGGTGCGCAGATGGCCGACCCCGCCGCCGGAATGGCCGAGCTCAAAGCGTTGGGTGTCGACCGGATCATGGTCCCAGCCTTCTTCTTTGCGGGAGACGGGGGGCTTGATCGCCTGCAGGGTTTTGGCGAGTCAATTATTCCGCTGGCTGCGGACTAAACGAGCGCATTGCGGATTCGGGAGGGGTGATCACCCTTCCGGAAACCGTCTGAGCCTTCATTTCGGGCTGGTTCTGTTTTGACGCCTCCCGTCCAGTGCCGCTCCATACTTTTCCTTTGTAGAGCGCTAGCTCTGAATGAGGTCGTTCAAAAGTTGCAGTCCGTAAGTGCACCTGCGGAAATGAAGCGGTGAGCCTTATGGGAATTTAGGCTTCGGCGCTGGGCCGAATCGCATGAACTTATGAATGGCGCTCGCTACTTCACGGGGGGCATGCACCGCCGTCTCGTGGCCCGCTCGAGAGATCACGCATAAATCTGCGTTGGGTAATCGTTGATAGTCGGCGATGTTGTAGGGCAAAAGTCCGTCAGCTGAACCCGCAATCATCAAGGTGGGCACGGTGACTTTGCCCAGCTTGGCTTGGGTTCGCAGCGCAGACATGGTTTCTGCGCCCCCAACCAAATGGCCTTCAGAGAGTGCAAGCAAGTGTCTCGTTCGGTCGATAAACCAATCGTCGGTATCGAGCTCTGGCATCTGTCGCCCCTCGCGGTAAGCCGCCATAAAGAACTCGGCATCGCCTGCAGCTCTTGCATGAACGCGAGCTGCGAGTCTGGCTGCATCGACAGGGCCTGTGCCATCGCTCGGAATGGGCGCCATTAAAATCAAACGCCGAAGGCGGTCAGAGTGTTCGGTTGCCAGCACAAACCCAATGCCGCCGCCCATAGAGTGCCCGGCATAAGTGAAAGTCTGAATTCCAAGATGATCCATTAGTCCGAGCACGTCGGCGGCATACTCATGCAGGGTATAACCGGTTTGGGTATGCTCACTTTCGCCCGTGCCTCGGCATTCCATCAGGATCACTTGGTAGTGCTCGGCGAGAATATCGGCGACAGGGGCCCAATTGACTCGCGAGGCGGTGTAACCGTGGTGGAGAAGTAGGGGCTCACCCTCACCTTGGATGTCATACCAAAGATGCGCTTTATTGATCGTCGCGAATGCCATTAGAAAGCCTTATTGATTTCGCGAGTAAAGATAGATCGACTAGGGACTCTTACGGAGTAAGTAATGAAAAAAATCAGGATCAAAACATAATGCCCCTCGTCTCTAGGTCTTAAGACAACAAGATAAGTGAATGATCACGTCGTCAAATGCGATTGAGCGGGTGCCAGGCGGTGCATCGCGGACGCGCCGGGAATGCCGTGGGACGCCTCAAAATCATGGCCGGGTATTGCCACTTCGTGCCAGACCTCGCTCGTGCCGTGTAGCGCCGTAATCGCCGCATAGCCCGATCGAACCAATCCCAAATCAGATTCAATGGGTGGCTCGTAGTCTGTTTCTACTAGATCAAAAAAGAGCTGACCATGGGTTGCGCCCGTGATGTGGCTGCGTACGGACCCAAAGGCTGCGAGCCTTGCCCAGCGTATTCCCTTGATGTCCTCGAGGGGCAGTGCAGGCACGTTTAAATTCAACACGCAGCGCTCGGGACCGCCAATCAAGGTGGGCAGAAGTTGTGCAGTGAGCGCGCCCGCCGTTTCCCAGTACCACGCGTCTGCGGTGTCGATGCTGACCGCAATGCCGCGAATGCCGAAGTTCTGTGCGGCGAGGGCGGCGCCAACAGTACCGCTATGAAGTACCGATCGCCCGGTATTGAGTCCAGCATTGATGCCTGACACAACGAGGTCTGGCGCTGGACCAAGGCCCTCCAGGTGGCCCGTGATGGTGCAGAGCGCGGGAGGGCCATCGAGCGCGTACGCTTTTCCGGACAGCCCCTCGATTGGGCGCTCGGTGTATTGGATTGGCGTATCGATGGAAAGATGCCCGAGACTTGCCCCAGTGCCCGAGGCGTTGTAGCTCGGCGCAATCACCGTGACGTCGAATCCTGCCTGCTCCACCGCTCGAGCCAAAACATGCAGGCCTTCTGATTCAATTCCGTCGTCGTTAGTGATAAGTGCGCGCATGAGTGTTCTCTGACAGTGATCCCCCATTGTCGTGAATCATGTAGGGGAAGGCAACGTAGGCTGCCGAGTTAAAGAGGCCGAAAAAAATGCTAGAAGCCTCGTAGATCCCAAACTTCCTCGTCGGCTTTGCGCTCGCTTTCGCACAAATTCGCGGTGCGTTGCCGGGCAGCGCGCTCGCAGGTTTGCCAGAGGTCGTCGCACTTGATGTCCCGTTGCTCAGCGAGATTATCGGTGATGCACGCGGGGTAAGGTTCTCGCAGCCAACGAGCGCTATAGCTGCGATTAGTCGCACAATCCTCATGGGGGGTCCCGCCTTTTCAAGCGGGACAAAAGCATGGTGGGATGATAACGCTTCAGAGCAGGCATTGCCTACTTAGCTTTGTCGCTTCGAGCAGGCGGTCTTAACGAGAAATTTGATTGCTCTGGCCCTTCATACTTGCTTTTCGACTAGAATAATGACCTTTTTAGGGAGCCGTAGAGTGACTCAAGTCATTATTGGTGGGCTGTTGATTGGCCTTTCAAGCGTTTTATTGATGGCCTTGCAAGGTCGCATCGCTGGAATCAGTAGCATAGTTTATCGGGCGTCGTTCGTGCGAGGTAGCGAAAACTGGACGCTTTGGTTTGTGTTGGGCCTGATGGTAGGGCCGGCCATATTGATTGCAACGGGTCTGGCGGCGGTGCCTGCGCTAGAGAGCAGTTGGCTACAAATCCTGATCGGCGGGCTCCTGGTAGGTATTGGGACCAAGCTCGGTAGTGGCTGCACGAGTGGTCACGGGGTCTGCGGCATCGGTCGGGGCTCGCTCAGGTCAATCCTTGCGACGGTCACCTTTATGGCGTCTGGCGCAGTTGCGGTGCTCGCGATGCGTTGGGTAGGCCTCTTATGAGCGCATTGCTCGTCACGGTGTTGGGTGCAATGTTTGGGGCGGGGCTGGTGCTTTCGGGCATGACGGACCCTGCTTATATTCGAGGGTTTTTGGATGTGACCGGCGATTGGCGGCCTGAACTCGCTTTTGTAATGGCAGCAGCACTCGCACTTTCGTTGCCGTTCTTTCAGCTAATTCAACCGAAGATGGCAAAGCCAATTTTCTCGGCACAGTTTTCATTGCCACTGGCGACGCAAGTTGACGCTCGCCTTCTAGGCGGCGCGGTCATCTTTGGTGTGGGCTGGACCGTCTCAGGTTATTGTCCTGGGCCAGGGGTTGCGAGCGTTGCCTATTTGGAACCCAAAGCCTTTGGGTTTGTTGCGGCGATGCTGGTGGGATTCAAAATCGCGGACTGGTTCGCCCCAGCAAAATAGCTGAAGCAAACCAATCTCCGCATGGCGGCATCACTCAGCATCGATGCCACGTTTGCCCGCCTCTCGAATGAGCGGCATGTACTGCTTAAAAATGTCGGACACTTGACCGGTACCGATGGTTAAACCGGCATCGGTGGTCAGGGTATGCCCTGAGGTATACCCTGCCTCGTCACTCGCAAGCCAGAGCGCTGCATTTACCACATCCTCTGGAAGTCCGGCGCGACCTTTAAGAGGCGAGGTCATGGCCAGCTGCGCCTTGGTTGATTCGAGATCATTCGGGTCACCGCGAAGCCCAGCGACCATAGGTGTTGCCATTCCGGCCGGCGCAATGGCGTTGACCCGAATACCGTATTGGGCGAGCTCTGCTGCCGTGTTTTTAGTGAGACCGATCACGGCATGTTTGCTGGTGGCATAAGCATGGGGCCCCTGGCCGCCCAAAATGCCGGCGGTGCTCGCCATGTTAATGATTGAACCGGCGCCCTGGGGAATCATCACTCGTGCTGCGTGCTTTAGGCCGTAAAACACGCCGTTGATCAGAATATCTAGCGTGAATTGCCATTCCTGCGCAGGCGTTGTCGAGATTGGCCCTGCCGCGCCGACGATGCCGGCGTTGTTGTACATGATGTCGAGACGTCCAAATTCCGATACTGCGGCATCAACCAGTCCTGCGACATCGTCCTCACTCGTGACATTACACACTCTGAAAATGGCGGCATCGCCTAACTCTGCAGCGATGGCTTCACCCGCATCCACTTGGATGTCGCCCATCACGACCTTTGCACCTTCTGCCACAAATCGTCGTGCCGCAGTGGCACCAAAGCCACTGGCGGCGCCTGTGATGGCCGCTACTTTTCCTTCTAATCGTCCCGACATATCGTCCTCCTTTGATTCCTCCATTATGATGATGCAGGTCAGAGCGGATCAAGGCTCAGAGAGATAAAAAGGGACCCTAATGCAACAGATCGCTGGATACGACATTGTGCAGGTGGCCTACCACGTCAGGGACATCGAGGCTTCTGCCAAAACGGCCGCCAAAACGTTCGGCGCGGGGCCTTTTGTGGTTTCAAAAAACATACAGTTGGCAAAGGGCATGCACCGAGGTGCGCGGTGCCCCTTTGTGCACAGTTCGGCCTACGGGCAGTGGGGGACAATCATGCTCGAATTGGTCCAACAAGAGGGCGGGGGTGCATCCCCGTTTCGGGATCTCTACGCAGAAACAGAGCAGGGCCTGCACCACGCCGCGATCATGGTGCCTGAATTCGATGCGGCGATCGCGCACTTTGCCCAATTAGGTATCGCTCGTGTGACTGAGGCCGTCACATTGACTGGGGTAGAATTCGCGTTTCTAGATGCTCGCGAGACCTTGGGGCATTACCTTGAAATCTACGAAGCGTCGGCGGCGCTCAGGGGGTTTTATCGGTTCGTGGCTGATGCCGCGCAAGCGCCCTGGAACCCCGATGATCCTTTTATCGGTCGCAATTAGTCAGGGTTTCAGTTCAATTGGACAGGTCCCACGTGTCGGTGGATTGGGCTGTTGCTCTAGCAACTGCTGCGACGCACGGCGCCGCCAGTGACAGATTCTTCCACCTCCACCGTCGCCGTTTTGTTGACCCGAACATCACCTCCAGTCGAGACCTTGCCGGTTACCGTCTTGGCACCACAGACATTAGCGGTTGATCCTGTACTGAGTTCGACTCGCGCAGTTTCAACTTGCAGCTGTTGTCCGCCGAAGAAGGTGCTGCCGGTGTCTAAGTCCAAGTAGAGCTGATTCGCCGTCGTAGCCTGATCCACTTCTGCGGAAGCCCCAGTGTTGGCCTCGATTTCCAGGGTCTCGAAGTCGCCTCTCGCGAGTGTCATGGCAGCGCCCGTGGAAAGTTCGACCTTGAAGATGGATTGCGCTCGGTCGCAAGGCATCACGGTGGCGCTGACGCCGGTGCTGAGGTCAAGATCGGGGACATCCCCCGAAACAGTGAGTGTGGCTTTCACAGGCACGTCGCTTTGCCCGAGTGTGAGCCATTTCTTGAGCTGTTTTCGCTTGACCACGATCTCATCGCCCTTGTTTTTGTAGCTGAAGGCTTTCTCGTTCTCGGTGTCGATCATGAGTTCGTCCACCGCGCCGCATTTTACGAGCAAGGTCAGCCCGCCTGTGAATTTTGCCTCTTTGATTCCATCTAGAGGGTAAACAAGCGGCGTGTCCTCGGCGTGAACCGGTTGAAGGAAACCCAAAAAAACAAAGGGCACAAGGAGTCGAGAGATAAGATTGAAGCGCATAAACATTCCCCATTGGATTGAGCTGATTTTGCCACAAGCTTGCGCGATTAAGCTGAACGATGACTGAATTAAAGTGACGAGAAAGGGTAAAAGCCCGCATCGGGTTCGAGGGGCAACGGTAGAGAGTTTCGATGCATTTGGCGAGCCAGCAGGTTTGAAGAGGCTTTGGACGCTCTGTTGGAATCCAACGCGTTTGGATGAACAGCTATGCTTTAGACCCTGTGGCCCGTATGTGTTCGCCCGGAGAGAAGGGCCAAAGCGACTTGCATGAGGGGCAAAGTCGAGCAAACACAAGACCTGAGTAATCGCCTTCTAGTGAGCTGTGGTTAGAGGCTGCAAGTGCGCTTCATGGCGGCGTTAGCGAGTCTTGAATCGTGAGTGGCCTTGGGTCTCAAAGAAAGATGGCTCATGCGGTTTGTCCCTTCGATGCGAGTCTCAATGACGAGCAGGTCGGCTTTTACTCTCTGAACAGCAGCAGGGGCGCCCAAGTTCGATTGTGTTGTTAGCGCGCATGCCGTTTGGGGGGTGGCTTGACCAGATAGATCAGTACGCCGGACAAGACATTCAGTGCGCTGACCACTTGGAGCGCGCGATGGTATTCGCCATAAACGTCCACGTGCACACCAACCAGCCAAGGCGCGAGCGCGCCTAGGGCAAAAGCGAACGGTAAACCTGCACCTCTGATGGCCCCGATATGGGTGCGACCAAAGAAGCTCGCCCAGATCACTTCCTGCATGGGGATCATGCCACCCCAACCGAGCCCCAACACCACGAACGCCGAGTAGATGAGGGTCAGGTTGCCCGCTTGAACGGCGCCCACAATGAGCAGCAGCGCGAGGCCCGTCAAGCTCGCAGAAATCGCTGCGAGCGGTTTTACCGCAACCCGATCAATTAAAGCGCCCCAGACCGGCTTGGAAAGCATCGCCGGAATAGATGCGATCACCATTGCAAGCGCGGCCTCTTGGCGATCAATGCCGTTGTCCGTCAGATAAGGAATGGTGTGCAATAGGAGCACCACAATGTTGATCGAGAAAAAGCCGAATGCCACAACCAGAGCATAAAAGCTCAGGG
>CAYZUV010000024.1:0-18513 GCA_964481245.1 uncultured Pseudomonadales bacterium | reverse complement strand
GGCGGTCAGTACCTTGATGGGACCACCGACGTCACCAGAACCATCGCAATTGGCGAACCAAGTGATCATCAAAAGGAGATGTTCACTCGCGTGCTTAAAGGGCATATCGCGCTTTCAAGTGCTCGATTTCCTCGCGGCACAGCGGGCAATCAGCTCGACGTCCTGGCTCGCCAATTCCTTTGGGAGATCGGAAAGGATTACGACCACGGCACCGGCCACGGCGTCGGGTGTTACTTGTCAGTTCATGAGGGGCCACAACGAATTGGCAAAACCCCAGGACCAACAGCCCCACTGAAACCCGGGATGGTGGTTTCCAACGAACCAGGCTACTACGAGGCCGGAGCTTATGGCATCCGATGCGAAAACCTGCTCGTGGTGGTTGAGACCGACACGCCAATGCTCGCCTTTGAGCCCCTGACGCTTGCTCCCTTCGATCGTCGACTAATCTTGGTTTCACTCTTGAGTGAGACAGAGACGCAATGGATCGACGATTATCACGCTCAAGTTCGAGAGCAGATCGGTGACGAGCTTCAGGGTGAGGACAAAGAATGGCTCCAGGCAATGACCGCGCCGCTTGCTGCGTAGATCAAGACTGATCATCGGTTCCAAGAGGACTCAGCCAACTTCAGAGAGATTCCGTATGGCAAACCCAACCAGAGCCCAGTGCCTGGCCCAATTGACCGCGCCCGGCGAGCTCTATGAACTCGCTGAGGGAATGGTCAATGGTCGACCCAGTCGCTTTTTCGTCAACGCACCCATCAACCTCCATGCGTTATTCGAGAGCACACTGAGCGATTTACCTTTTATGATTTATGAGGATTCGCGCGAAACCTTCCGGTCGATGTACCTCAAAAGCGCCGCGCTGTCCCACGCACTCATAGATCGGTGTGGCGTTGTCCCTGGGGACCGGGTGGCGATTGCCATGCGCAACTATCCGGAATGGGTGATGGCGTATACCGCCATTACGTCTATCGGTGCAGTGGCTGTGGCGCTCAATGCCCTTTGGCAAAGTGAGGAAATCGCTTATGGCCTCTCTCACGCCGGTGTTCAGTGGGTCATTGCGGATGACGAGCGCGTGGTTCGAATTCATGAAGCTAATTTACCAGGTGTTCAGTGTATTGCGGTTCGATCTCAGTCGAATCACGCGAACACGGTACCCTTCGAAGATTTACTTGAAGGTTTTAGAGGCCAGTCAATGCCCACCGCGGACGTCGGGCCAGATGATCCTGCAACCATCTTTTTCACCTCTGGATCCACGGGGTTCCCAAAGGGCGCCGTGTCCAGTCATAGAAACATCATTAGCGCACTCTTTTCATGGGAGCTTGATCTCGTCGCGAGGCAACTCGAATTGGGCGTTGCGTCAGAGCCGCCTGCACACCAACCCGGAACATTACTTGCCGTACCCCTGTTTCACACAACTGGCTCGAACGCGGTATATCTTCAATCCTATCGCGCGCAACGTAAGCTCGTTTCCATGTACCGATGGGATCCGGCCGAGGCGGCTCGCCTCATCGAACGGGAGAGCATCACGTCATTCGTTGCTCCCGCGGCGATGACAGGTGATTTGATCCAACACGCTCAGCAAGCTGGCATTGATCTAAGCTCGCTGGTTTCCGTTGGCGGCGGCGGTGCGCCTCGAGCGCCAGCTCAGGTTCGTTCGATCCAAAAAACCTTCAAAGCTGCGTTACCCAGCACTGGCTGGGGTATGACGGAAACCAACGCGATCGGAACTGGCATTGGAGGGGAAGATTACCTCGCGCGCCCCGAGAGCTCAGGTCGAGCCTCCGCGGTCTTGGACCTAAAAATCGTCGGAGACCATGGGCAAGCACTGCCCCCCAAGACACCGGGAGAGCTTTGGGTCCGCGGCGCAAGTGTCATCATCAATTACTGGAACCGCCCCGATGCCAACGCTGAATCTTTTTCAGGCGATTGGTTGAAGACCGGTGACATCGCTTACCTCGACGACGAAGGTTATTTGTACATCGTTGATAGGATGAAAGACCTGGTCATTCGAGGGGGCGAGAATATCGGTTGTGCCGAAGTTGAAGCTGCTCTCCTCATGCATCCCGGCGTGCTTGAAGCCTCGGTTTACGCACTACCTGACGAGAGGCTTGGGGAAGAAGTGGGTGCAACGCTCTACACTCAGCGCGCAATCAGCGAAGGTGACCTTCGCACGTTTCTCATGGACCATTTGGCCAAATTCAAGATTCCGCGTTACTTCATTATGACAACGCAACCGCTTCTCCGGATTGCATCAGGTAAAATTGACAAAAGACTTATCAGAGCAAGCGCAGCGCAAACGCATGGGCTGGATGACTAATGAGCAGCACCGCCGAGAGGCGCCCAACATCAGCGTCGGAACTCAATGCGGCTTAAGGACGATGTTATGACCGTCATCAAAACATTACTGACTGATCACACCGAGCTTCTCGGAACTGAAATTGAGATCGCTGGCTGGGTTCGAACCAAACGCGACTCCAAGGCGGGATTTTCCTTCGTCGAGATCAACGATGGCTCGCACTTCGATTCCATTCAGGTCATCGCTGATCAGAATCTGACGAATTACGCAGATGAGGTTCTTCCGCTCACGACGGGATGCTCGGTTAGGGTTACCGGTCAACTCGTTGCCTCACAAGGAAAAGGCCAATCGGTTGAGATCCAAGCCACATCGATTGAAGTCCTGGGCACCATCGAGGATCCCGAAACCTACCCGATTGCAAAAAAGCGCCACAGTTTCGAGTATCTTCGCTCGGTCGCCCATTTAAGACCACGAACCAATACGTTCGGTGCCATCACTCGTGTGCGCACCGTACTCGCTCAAGCCATTCATCAATATTTTTTCGATCGCGAATTCCAATGGGTCAATACGCCCTTGATCACCGGCAGTGATTGTGAAGGTGCTGGAGAACTGTTCAGAGTCAGCACGCTCGATCTCCTCAATCGGCCAAATGACCAGGATTACGCCAATGATTTCTTCGGCCAGGAAACCTTTCTAACCGTTTCTGGGCAACTCAATGTGGAATCCTACTGTTTGGCCATGTCTAAGGTTTATACCTTTGGTCCCACTTTTCGTGCAGAAAACTCAAATACGTCTAGGCACTTGGCCGAATTTTGGATGGTGGAACCAGAAATTGCCTTTGCCGATCTCAACGACAATGCCGATCTAGCAGAAGGCCTTCTGCGGCATTTGGCCAAGCATGTGCTGGATATGTGTCAGAGGGATCTCGCTTTTTTCAACGAACGCATAGACTCGAGCGTGATCGGTAGACTCGAGCAAGTGGCAAACAGTGCCTTTGAGCGTATGGAATACTCTGACGCGATCAACATTTTAGAGCGTTCGGGTCAGACTTTTGATTTCCCTGTGAGTTGGGGACGCGACCTTCAAAGCGAGCATGAGCGCTATCTTGCAGAACAACATGTGGGACGACCGGTGATCCTGATGAATTACCCACGGGACATCAAAGCGTTTTACATGCGCCTCAATGACGATGAGCGCACGGTGGCTGCAATGGATGTGCTTGCACCGGGAATTGGTGAAATAATTGGTGGCAGCCAACGTGAGGAACGACTGGATCTGCTTGAATCCAGAATGGATGACGCGATGCGCGAGCATTTATGGTGGTATCTTGACCTGCGGCGCTACGGAACAGTGCCTCATGCCGGGTTTGGGTTAGGCTTCGAGCGTTTGCTCGCTTATGTGACGGGTATGGACAATATTCGAGATGTCATTCCTTTTCCTCGAACGCCCGGGAACGCGCAATTTTGAAGCGCGTCCACTAACCACCCATCATCATCTTCCAACTCTCGAGGTTATTGATTCTCATGTAGGCGTTGGTTCGCTTGGTGTCCCCCATCGTCGCGTGGGCCACTGCGCTGTAATTGTGTCCTGGCAGGAGAATGGTCTCATCGGGTAACTCCGCGAGTTTGCGCAGACTGTTGAACATATCTTCCGAATTCGATCCAGGCAGATCTACCCGGCCACAGCCATCGATAAAGAGGGTATCACCCGAGATCAACGTATGCTTGACCCGAAAACATTGTGATCCTGGTGTGTGACCCGGTGTATGCAAAAACTCGATGTCAACATCACCCACAGCCAATTTGTCGCCAGATGAAACGGACTTAAGGTCTGTTTTAGACACCCCTGTTACCTTCTGCACGCCAGCGACTTCGTGCTCATTGGCGTAAATCGGCAGCGCGTGTCGCTCAAGGAGGGCTGCGACACCCTCCACCACGTTATGGCCAAAGCTTCCCCCACAATGATCTGGGTGATAGTGGGTTACCAGCGCACCTTTCAAGGTGTAGTCCCGCTCATCGACAAAATTCAATAAGCCCTCTATGTCCCAGGCAGGGTCAATCACCACCACTTCCCTGGTTGCCTTATCGCCTATCAAATAAGCGAAATTCTGCATGGGGCCGATTTGGATTTGTTCAACAATTAATTGATCAAGCTGGGACACAACAGTCACTCCTTACTTCGTCTCTCATCGGTGTAACGCGGCGCCAAATCAAAGCGCAGCGGTCACTGCAATCTCAACTTTGAGCGAGTCAAGCGCGAGATTGGACTCAACGCATGCACGAGTTGGGGTTGACCCTTGCAGCACCCAGGCATCCCAGACTTCATTCATGGCTGAGAAATCACTCATAGATTTCAACCAAATTTGGGCTGTCAGTAATTTCGACTTGTCGGTCCCTGCAGCCGCAAGCAATGCGTCAATCGCTTCGAGAACTGCTTTGGTTTGCGCTTTGATATCACCGTCTGCCGCCTGCATCGCCACTTGACCGGCGGTGTGGATCAAACCGCCATAGCAAACCGCCTGACTCATCCTCGGTCCGCAATCGATTCGATGTATGTCTGCCATGTTCTCTCTCCTGAAAAAGGGCTGCTCTTTGCGCCAGTGCTGTCAAAGATGCTAACACACTGCCGAAGCGATCAGTCGCCACTCAAGTTGCGGCAAGGACCATAAGATCTTCGATGCTCCGCCAGTAACCCAAATTGCTTCAGCGCTGCGAGATGCGATGGGGTGGGATAGCCTTTGTGTTGCGCGAACCCGTACTCTGGATACTGGTCATGCAAGGCCACCATCTGGCGATCTCGATGCACCTTCGCAAGGATGGACGCCGCCTTAATAGCATCGACTCGATCGTCGCCTTTGACCATCGCAATGCCTAGTCGAATGGTGGTTTCCGGAACGTGGCGGCCGTCTACCAGCAGACCCCAAGGCTCAAACGGAAGCCCTTCCACCGCCCGCCGCATCGCAAGCAAGCTTGCTTGGTGAATATTCAATTGGTCGATCTCTCTGGCGGAGGCTTCCGCAAGAGAAAACGCGAGCGCTTCACGTTCAATGACATTCGCGATTAGTTCTCGTCGAGATTGAGACAACTTCTTGGAGTCTCTGAGACCACCGATGTGGTGTCTTTGAGGTAACACCACCGCCGCGGCCACGACCGACCCAATCAATGGTCCTCGCCCAACCTCATCAACGCCCGCCCACATCGGGGTCAGGCCGACCCGTCTTCAATCAGGGCTGCTATTGCGGGGACCGCATGCAGTTCCAGTGGACGAGCCAATTGCTCACGAATGAGGCGAAAGGTCTTGAGACGCGTCTTGTGCGCCTCCTCATTCAGCGAACGCACAATGGCATCGGCGATCGGTTGCGCCGTTGCGGCATCTTGAATGAACTCCTCCACCAGGGCGTGCCCACTCAATATGTTCGGTAACGAGAATCGCTCGAGCCTCACCAAGGATTTGACAATTTGATAGGTCCACCATCCCACTCGATAGACGACCACCATCGGCTTATCAAGCAACATGGCTTCAAGCGCCGCCGTCCCCGCGTTAACCAATACACAATCTGCTTCGATCATGACAGCCTCAGCATTGCCGACACTGAGCAACACCTCAGACTCTTCGAACGCAGCGGGAAGCCAGCGCTCGATTTCGCGGGCAAGACGCGCGTTGACCGCCGGTATCAACACTTTTACAGAAACACCTAGGTTCGCCAAACAAGACACCACTTCACCATAGAGGGGCATCATCATCGCAACCTCTGATCGCCGACTCCCTGGTAGGCAAGCCAGACGAAGCTCTGGACCCTGGGTTGAGGATAGATCCTCTTGTGCTTCTTGCACTTCGAGTTGTTTCAGAAGGCGGGCTTTCGGATGCCCGACGCAGGTCACGCGAATCCCGTGACGTTCATAGATTTCGGTCTCGAAAGGGAACAGACACAACATCAGATCAACGTTTCGTTTGATGCGGTGAATTCGACCCTGACGCCAGGCCCAAACGCTGGGTGAAACGTAGTGCACCGTTTTCACACCCGCGCGTTTCAATTGACCCTCCAGAAGTAGGTTGAAGACGTTGAAATCAATGCCGATAAAGCAAACGGGGTCGGCTGCCAGCGTTCGCTTTTTAAGTTGCCAGAGTTTGAACACTAAAGAAGGGAGCTTGAGAAGCGGTTCAACAAACCCATTAACTGAAAAAGACTCAATCCCAAACCAGGGCTCGAGCCCTGCGTCGCACATGGCGGGACCACCCACCCCTAGAAACCGAGCATTGCCAAATCGTGTTTTCAATGCTGTGATAAGTGCAGCGCCTAACTGGTCGCCCGAGGCTTCACCTGCAACCAGGACAAAATTCAAAGCGCCTTCTCCGCCAAATCAGCGGTTGGATTGTTGCTCAGCACAGGTCAAAAGCGTGGAACAAGCGAGTTGATCACCCACATAGGCTTTCCCCTCAGCTTTCATCCAGTGACTGCGCAAATTCAAAATTTCGACCTCGAGCCGAACCTGGTCGCCAGGTACGACACTGCGTTTGAATTTCGTCCGATCTGTCCCGGCGAGGTAATAGATGTATCCGTCGTTGATCGAACGTTTGCGAGTATGAAACGCAAGGATACCTGCAGCCTGAGCCAGTGCTTCAACAAGCAACACGCCAGGAAAAACCGGTGTTTCAGGAAAGTGCCCAGTGAACATGGGTTCATTAATGGTCACGTTTTTGATAGCGATAATTTTCTGATCGGACGGCATTTCCACGACTCGGTCGACCAGTAAAAAAGGGTAGCGATGAGGTAACAACTTCCAAATTTCTTGAACGTCCAACATCTTATTTCCTTAGTGGCCCAATTTAGGCAAGCGCGACGGTCTCAGGACGTTTTCCTAAGACCTCGGTACAGACTCCCCAACCGCTTGAAAACCGCGGCGTTCTTTTTCCACAGCGTACTCTCCATCAACCCTGTACCCGAACTGTAGCGACCGGGTTGATCAATCGACTTGGAAACCAAGGTCATGGCGGTAATCTGAACTTGGTCAGTGATCGTGATGTTATCGATGATGCCTACAGCCCCTCCGATCATGCAATATCGACCGATCGTTGTGCTACCGGCAATGGCGGTACACCCAGAAACAACGGTGTGCGCGCCCACTTTTGATCCATGCCCGATCTGCACCTGATTATCAATTTTGACACCATCTTCAATGATCGTGTTTTTCAATGCGCCTCGATCAATAGTGGAACCTGCACCAATCTCGACGCGATCACCAATATCGACGCCGTAAATCTGGGGGATCTTTACGAGGGCGGCGACTTCTGGGTCGAATTCGTAACCAAACCCATCAGCACCAATCACCGCGTTCGCGTGAATAATGCATTCGTCGCCAATGCGGGTTCCTCGATAGACCACGACGTTTGCGTGGATGGTCGTGTTCGAACCAACTACCGATTCTTCTCCGATCACTGCGCCAGATCCAATAACGGTGTTCTCGCCGATGCTCGCACCCGCTCGAATCACCGCGTGAGGGCCAATGGCCACACCTTCGCCGATCACCGCGGAGCTCGCGATCGACGCCGAGGCATCGATACCCGGTCCTTGCTCGGCTTTGTCAAAAAGCGTTGCGATTCTCGCCCAAGCTAGCCGAGGTCTCTCTGCGATCAAGACGGGCATTTCGACCCCATGAGCATCACCTTGTGCCAGACAGACGCCGGCGGCTTGGCTCGACACTAACAGGTCTCGGTACTTCGGATTAAACAAGAACGTTAGATCCCCTGGACCCGCTGCATCTAATGAGGCGAGTCCGGTGATCTGAACCTTGGGGTCTCCCCGGAGCTTCAAATTAAAGCGTTCGCTAAGATCTCCGAGGGTGAGAATCACAATCGATGAGGGCGGCGATTAATCAGCCCGATCCATTTCGTTCAGTTTCTCGGTCACTTTACGTGTAATGTCGTAGAGATCGCCGACATACAGCGCTGCCGCTCGTGGCAAAATCATATCGTAATCGTTTTCGAGGACCAGATCCTCGATGGCTTTTCGCACTTTGCCATCTGTGCCCGCAAAAAGTTCTTGCTGACGAGCCGCGACCTCTTTCTGCAGTTTCTGACGCTGATAAACGAAATCGTTGTTGAGCGACTCAATTTCCTGTTGCACACGACGCTTCTCGTCTTCACTCATGACTTCACTGTCTTTTTGCATTTTTTGCAGTAACGCGGCAGCCTCGGTCTGAATCTTCTTGATGGTCTCTTCGTCGGCCGAAAATTCTTGCTGCAGTTGCTGAAGCAACTTTTGTGCGCTCTCTGAACTCGCCACGGCTCTATCGACGTCAACAACCGCCAGCTTGACCTCGGCAATTGCTGATGCTGACCCAAGCAGCCCAAAACACAGGCTGATCATCAACCATTTTTTCAACGTCGCTTGCACCATATTTTCCTCACTCTTGTTGTTGAGCATGCCACACCTGATTCAGGCGTCCTTCCTTGGCAGCTACTTCCTTGTTTATCTGTTATCTAGCTTAGCGTCACTTCCCGGGCTCTGTCTGCTCGCAAACTGAAGACCGCCTTCCCCTGCAATCGCAGACACGCGACTGACAACCGCAGAGGCAACGCGCGTAAGGCACGCTTTAAGGCACCCCTAAAACATTTCGTCCTTAAAACCACGAGACATCACTCAACTTCGCGAGAGACTACCATCCCAAGCGGGGCGAGATATTGTCATAACCCTTGTTTGGATTCAACGCATTAGACGCCAGAAACCTTAGAAAGTTCGGCCTAATTCGAACTGAAATGATTCTCGCTCGTCGCCATCACGCGTATTAACCGGATAGGAAATTGCGAAGCTGATCGGCGCGAACCCAGTAATCCAGGTGACGGAAACACCCGCTGAATATCGCAATTCACCATCTTTAACGTCTAAACAATAGGTGGAGATCTCTGGGCAATTGCTGTTGAAGACGTTTCCTGCGTCAAAGAAGAGCGCCGACTTGAGCTGCCGCTGATCTTCCACAAACGGAAGGGGAAACAAGATCTCAGCACTACCCTCGATCAAAATATTTCCACCAATTGGATCCGGGTCCGAATAGGGGTCATTGGGCGATCGCGTGGTTCTAGGGCCCAAGGTGTTGGATTTGTAACCACGAACAGAACCAAAACCGCCCGAATAGAAATGCTTGTAGAACGGGTAAGTTTCCGTGTCGCCAAAAGTTCCGCCATAGCCAAGATCCGTTCTGAGTCGAAGCGTAAAGAGCCTCGTTAGAGGAAAGAAGATCTGGCCCGAATAGTTAACTCGAAAGAACTCTAACTCACTTCCAGGGACTGTGGCTTCGAAGGATAAGGATTGCGATCGACCCGCCGTAGGCAAAAGGCCTCGGTTAAGCGCAGACATCTGGTAGGCAGCCGAGAGTGTGATCAACTTAAATTGATTGCCCTCTTCCGAGAGGAATCGGGAGATCTCCTGAGCAGGGAAAATGCCTTCTTTGATTTTCGTGTCTTCAGCGCCAACGGTGAAATTAAAGCGTGATATTTCACTGATGGGATAACCAAAACTCACGGTTGCGCCCAAGGTATCCGTTGAAAAGCGAGCAATGTTTCGCTCGTCAAACGAGGTGCTTCGATAGTAAACCGAATAACCCCGACTCACGCCATCAACCGTGAAATAAGGGTCAAAGAAGGACACATTGTAGGAGGTCTGATAGGAGCTTCGATTCACACTAAAATTGAGTGAGTTCCCGCTGCCGAAGACATTCGATTCCTGATACGAAAGCCCCAAAATGGCACCGTAATCCTGGGCATAACCAAAAGTTGCCGAAATTGCGCCGGAGGGCTGCTCTTCGACGGTGTATTCAACATCGATCTGATCCGCCACGCCCGCAACAGTCGGTGTTTCAACACTGACTTCCTTGAAAAAACCTAACCGCTCCAGCCGGACTTTCGACGCTTCTATGTAGGAATTGGAAGCCCAGCCTCCCTCCATTTGCCGCATCTCGCGACGCAAGACCTCGTCTTGCGTCAGCGTGTTACCCGAAAATGTGATCCGACGAACATAAGCCCGATTACCGGCGTCAACAAAAAACTTGACCACCACAGACTCACCATCTTCGGACAACTCAGGGCTTCCGGTGGCGCTGGCGAAGGTGTAGCCAGAGTTACCTAGCACGGCTTCAATGCGCTCTTCTGATAACGTCATCAGCTCTCGAGAAAAGATTTGCCCTGGAGCCGTCAGCAGCATCGACCGAATACTTTCCTCGGGGATGTCCCTCAGCTCACCGCTGATCTCAACGGTCGATATTTCGTACTGCTCGCCCTCACTCACGTTGATGGTGATGTACACATCTTCCATGTTGGGTGCAATCGCGACTTGCGTCGACGTGATCTCGAAATTCAGATAGCCACGATCTAAGTAATAGGATTCAAGGGATTCAAGGTCACCTTTTAGTTTTTCTCTCGAATACTGGCCATCCTTGGTATACCAGGAAAGCCAAGTGGGCAGTTTCAACTCAAACTGCTCTCTCAGCGTCTCATCGTCGAATTTGGAATTACCCACAATATTGATGTGGCGAATTCCAGAGACATTGCCTTCATCAATATTGACCTTGAGCGCCACTCGATTGCGAGGCAAATCTTCGACTTCGGTTTCTATTTCCGCGTCGTAGCGTCCCTGAAGAACATATTGCCGTTCGAGCTCAGCCCCCATTTGATCGAGGGTGACTTTTTTGAAAATTTCGCCCTCGGCGAGACCGGCATCGGACAAGCCTTCAGTTAGGGCTTCCGTTTTAATCGCTTTATTACCGTCAAATTCAATACTATCAATGGTGGGTCGCTCCTTAACGATAATAAGAAGCACATTCCCGTCTCGTCCAACTTTGACGTCATCAAAGTACTCTGTGCGAAACAATGCGCGAATAATTCGCCTCAACCCGTCATCATCCACGTCATCGCCGACATTAAATGGAATCGCTCCGAAGACGGTACCTGCTGAAATACGTTGCAAGCCCTCAACACGAACGTCTGTGACCACAAACGCGTGCGTGATGGTCGCGGTTAGGAATGCGCCGAGGAAGAGAGCCGCGCGAAAAACATGATGAAAAGTATTCACAAAAGATCCGTTACAGCCGAAGCAAGTCATTATAAAAGGCGAGAAGCATGATGCCCACCAACAGCACCAGCCCAACTTGTAATCCCAGGTATTGAAGACGTTCCGGTATGGGTCGGCCCGCGAGCGCCTCTACCGCATAATAAAGCAGATGGCCCCCATCCAACATGGGTACTGGCAATAAATTTAGGACCGCGAGGCTGACGCTGATCAGTGCGATAAAGCCAAGGTACGTATCAAGACCTCGCTCTGCGGTTTGCCCCGCAATCTTAGCAATCGTGATCGGGCCCGATAGATTCCTCGGGGACAATAATCCCTGGATCATCTTGACCAAACTCTCAACAGTGAAGCGCGTCATTGCCCATGTTTTTTGTACGGCAGGAACCCAAGCACCCAGCATTGAATACTCTCTCACTCTCACCCTGTCCGGTGGGAATTCGTAGTCACCAAGTGCCGCGCCAATGCGCCCAACCTCCACGCCGGCGTCGTCAACCGCTTCGGGTGTGACCCAACGATCAATGACTTCATTGCCGCGCTCTAATCGCAATGCCAACGTTTGATCAGGGCTTGCCCTGACAAATTCCACAAATTCGATCCAACCTGCGACCGGCTCTCCGTTGACTGACAGCACTCGATCCCCCGTCAGGAGCCCACCCTGCTCTGCAGGACTTGAAGAACTCACCTCTCCCAGCACGGCGGGAACAATGGGGACATGGAGTGACAGCCCGAGCTCGGACGCAGGGTTAGGGTCAGCCAGCTCCGAGAGCCATCGATCGATGGGAATTTGTGCGCTATAAGTCATCTCATTGGCATCCCAGGCCCTAGAGACCTCAAAGGCCAGACTCCCCGATTCTCCGAGCCGATCAAGAAGTTGGAGGTTAAATGCGGTCCAATCCGTGATGGGCACCTGATCCAAGCGCAGGACCTCATCGCCCGATTGTAACCCCGCCACGCTTGCAGGACTCCCGGGCGCCACCTCAATCACTGGCGAAAAATCCCGCACACCCATCACGAAGACCATCCAATAGACGACCACCGCTAGCAGAAAGTTTGCCAAGGGACCGGCGAACGCAATGAGTGCGCGTTGCCAGAGCGGTTTTGTGTTGAATGCAAACGACCGCTGATCCTCAGGCACAAATCCATCACGTTCGTCCAGAAATTTGACATAGCCACCGAGCGGAATCATGGCAATGCAATACTCTGTTCCCATGAGGGGTTCGTTGGCGCGCGTTCTTATTCCAGGCTCTGAACCTGACGCGACCGGTTCAATCTCAGGCGGTGCACCTTCAAATCGAACTAAGGCTTTGCCGAACCCGATGCTAAAGCGTTCAACATGAACACCACACCACCTAGCAACTTGAAAATGACCGTATTCATGAACAGCGATCAACACCGCGAGCGTCACAATCAGTGCAATAACACTTTGAAGAATATCTAGAAACATTTAGTCATCTGTCTTTGGGCTTCCAAACGGCATCGCGAATCAAATGATAGGACCGCCTCAATCGACGGGAGTTCCTCAATAGCCATTGCATCAACCGTGGTCTTTACCACGCGTTCGATATCGGTAAATCGAATGCGCTCTTGAAGAAAGGCGTCCACTGCCACCTCGTTCGCGGCATTCAGGGCCACTTTCGCAGACTGACCTTCTGAGGCGATTTGACGGCAGAGGTGAAGTAAAGGAAATCGATGATGATCTGGGGCTCTAAATGACAATTCGAGGCCGCTCACGAAATCAATCGGGGCCACCCCACTGGTCATTCGCTGGGGCCACGCCAAGGCGCTGGCAATCGGCGTGCGCATATCCGGTTGGCCCATTTGTGCTAAGACCGAACCATCCTCAAATGCGACCATAGAATGCACAACACTCTGCGGATGAATCACGATATCAATCTTTGCGCTTGGGACACCAAAAAGAAAGCAAGCCTCGATGAGCTCAAGCCCCTTATTCATCATGGTCGCTGAATCGACTGAAATCTTTCGCCCCATGGACCAGTTTGGATGAAGACACGCCTCAGCAGGCGTGATGCGCTCGAAGGAATCCATTGGGCGCTCAAGAAATGGGCCGCCTGATCCAGTGAGCAAGAGTTTGGCGACGGTGCTCCCCACGGCTCTAGAATTACCCAAGCACTGAAAAATGGCGTTGTGCTCGCTGTCCACGGGAATGACTTCACCGCCATTTCTCTCGATCGACGATAGGAACAATTCACCGGACATCACAAGGGACTCTTTGTTCGCTAGCAAAACCGTTTTGCCAGCGGCCGCAGCAGCATACGTAGGCTCAAGCCCGCTCCCGCCAACAATTGCGGCCATCACGTGGGAGACCTCATCGGCTTCTGCAACACTTCGCAGCGCCTCGCGACCCGCTCTGGCCTCGGTTTTTAACCCTCGCACTTTTAATCCCTCAGCAAGCGCTGCGTAGTGACTCGGGTCTGAGACGACCGCGACTTCCGGCACCACCGCTTCGCATTGGGATATCAAGCGGTCGACTTGCGAGTGCGCAGTGAGTGCGTAAACAAAGAGGTCGGTTTGCTCAGCCAAGACCGCAAGGGTCTGTTGCCCGATCGAGCCGGTCGAACCCAATACGGTCAGCCCTGAACGCGGCCTCACACCGCACCTCCATAAACCAGCCAGAGAACCAGCATCGGCGCCACCGAAAATAGACTATCCAAGCGATCGAGGAACCCTCCATGCCCAGGCAAGAGTTGGCTTGAGTCCTTGATATCTCGAACTCGCTTGAACATCGACATCGCTAGATCACCAAGAATACTGACAAACACCATCACGCTGGCCATCAGCAACCAAAAGAGTTCGACCTTCCAATTCGATAGCCCAAAGAGACCGGTTTGCACTCGCCAAAGGAGGACAAAGATCAGCGTGATAACCCAACCCCCGTAAACCCCAGCCCAGGATTTCCCGGGACTCACGGCCGGATGGAGTTTGCGTTTACCCCAACGACGGCCAGTAAAATAAGCACCGATGTCTGCACACCAGACCAGCCCTAGCAACAGGAACAAATTGGCTGCGTAGTTGGGCTCCGATTGAAGAATGATCAAAGCGAGTCCCGCAGGCACCATGACCAAGATGCCTAGGGCCAGGATCGGCATCGCCTCTTTCAAGGCGGACGGGTAATTTGGAAAGCGTAGCACCAGGTATGCCGCAATCACCCAGGTCATCAGGCTGATCCAGAGCCACGCGATGCTAGGCGGCACAAAACTGGTGATCAACCCGATCAGGAGTGCATAAGCTATTCGGCTCCAGCCACGAAGATGCGCAAAATTGGCCCACTCCCACCCGCACACCGCGAGAACCGCAGCAATAAACAGGACATAAGCAGAAGCATCAAGCAGTAAGAGCGCCGCCAGCGCAAGAGGCGCAATCATCAACGCCGTGATCACTCGAGATCTAAGCATGATCGCTTCCTCTGATGATTAAAACTCCATCAGTTCCTTTTCTTTCTTCTCAAGCAAGCCATCCACCGACTTTACCTTCAAGTCGGTCAGCTTCTGAACCTGATCTTCGGCTCGTCGAGCGTCGTCTTCCGAAATCTCCTTTTCCTTTAGGAAATCTTTGACGTCGGAGTTTGCATCACGCCGAATATTCCGAACCGCAATCCGGGTATTCTCCGCCTCGTTTCGAGCAGCTTTGGCGAGATCTCGACGATTTTCTTCGGTCAGCGGTGGCATCGTGATACGCACGCTTTCTCCACCGCTATTCGGCGTTACACCCAAATCTGACTTGAGAATGGCCTTTTCAATCAGCGGAATTGTAGTGCGATCCCAAGGCGCGATAACGAGCGTTCGACCCTCCTCAACGTTGATGTTTGCCATCTGTTTGAGCGGCGTCACGCTGCCGTAATAGTCCACATCCACAGAATCAAGAAAACTGGGATGAGCACGCCCCGTTCTAATCCTCGCAAATGCAGCTTCGAGAGCAACGATGCTCTTGTCCATTCGATCTTCTGCATCTTCCAAGATTTCATTAATCATAAGGTTCTCCTCTCACACCCTTCAGATGACCCAATCAGAAACTGATGGTTTCTTGGATGTGGATCCTCCAAGCGGTCTGCTGATCTCTCTGACGCCAGCGCGATCTTAGGAAGGAGGCAATCCGCTCGTCACCAGCGTCCCTTCGTGATCAGACACCACCGCGTTGAGCAATGCGTCTTGTTTATCAAGCTTAAAGACCCGGAGCGGCATATCGTGATCGCGGGCGAGGCAAATGGCGGTCAAATCCATCACACCGAGCTGATCTTCTAGCACTTTATCGTAGGTGATTTCGTCGTATCTCACTGCCTCTGGATGAGTCACCGGGTCTGCCGAATACACACCATCCACTTTCGTGGCCTTCAACACGACATCCGCTTCAATTTCGATCCCGCGTAAACAAGCAGCCGAATCCGTGGTAAAAAACGGATTCCCGGTTCCAGCAGAGAAAATCACGACATCACCATCTTGAAGATGGCGGATGGCCAATCTGCGGTCATAGTGTTCAACGACACCGCTCATCGGAATCGAAGACATCACCACCGTTTGAATGTTCGCTCGCTCAAGCGCATCACGCATCGCAAGCGCATTCATGACCGTAGCCAGCATACCCATGTGATCACCAGTGACGCGATCAAGCCCTGCGGCAGAGAGGGCGGCTCCGCGGAATAGATTGCCACCGCCGATGACCAGACCCACCTGAATCCCAATCCCCACTAACTGACCAATCTCTAATGCGGTTCGGTCCAAGACCTTCGGGTCGATTCCAACGCCCTCGACACCGAGCGCCTCTCCACTCAGCTTAAGTAGGACTCTTTGATATTTGGGCGTGGGTTTCTTCTGCGGCATTCTGACCTCGGCGTTTAACCCAGTTGCTGCGCAACTTCTGCGGCGAAATCGATTTCTTCTTTTTCGATGCCTTCACCCACTTCAAAGCGTGAAAACGCCAGAATCTCCGCGCCTTCTTTCTTGAGAAGTTGCTCGACCTTGGTATCTGGGTCCTTCACGAAACCCTGTTCAGTGAGACTGATTTCACTGAGGAACTTCTTGATACGGCCTTCGACCATTTTTTCTACTATGTCCGCGGGTTTCCCACTTTCAGCCGCCTGAGCCGAGTAAATCTCCCGCTCCTTCGCGATGGTGGCTTGGTCCACTTGGTCAGGTGAGACAAATTGAGGGTTTGAAGCCGCGATATGCATCGCCAAATCTCGGCCCAGCGTTTCGTCACCACCGGTTTGAGAGACCAAAACGCCGATCTTTGCATTTGAGTGGATGTAAGCCGCAACCTGTCCGGCGTACTTCACAATTCGTCGAACACTGCAGTTTTCGCCGATTTTCTGAACCAACGCCTCTCGATCCGCTTCCAAACCAGCAGACATCAGCGTCGCAACATCAGTCCCTTCTTGGGCATGGGCAGCACTCGCGACCTTGTCCGCGAACGCCAGAAAGTTCTCATCTTTGGCTGCAAAATCGGTCTCACAGTTGACTTCAACCATGGTTCCGCCGTTTTCGTCCGACTTCACAACGATGGTCCCGTCGGCGGCGATACGACCTGCCTTCTTCGCTGCCTTCAGGCCGCTCGATTTCCTCAAGCTATCAATGGCCTCTTCCATATTGCCATCGGATTCGACCAATGCTTTTTTACAATCCATCATGCCAAGCCCGGTAATCTCTCTGAGCTCTTTCACCAACGCTGCAGTAATTGCTGCCATATCCTTCTCTTCCTTTTAAAACTTCATGCGGCAGTCGAGCGGCTGGTTGCCCGACTTGCTGCTCATCCCCCGAAAGCCCAATTCACATGCTGCTTGGATTCTCTCGTCGCGGCCGCAACGGGGTCCTTTCAATCGTTTCTAATAAGTTTCCGTCTAGCTGCTAGTCGACGAGAGGCGCCGCGCCGGCAGAACCCATCAGCCTTCCAACGTGCGTTGAGCGCAGCCCCACCCAATTGTTCAGCTGACGAGTCTACTGATCCTTCTCAACAGACTCAGCCTCCCCTGATTCCGGGGCATCAGCCTCGGTATCGACCGATGCTTCGGTCGGGGCCTCTGACGCTTCTGAAACTTCAACCTCAGCCGCTTGCGCACTGGTCGATTCAGGTGCTGCGTCTTGTACCTCAACAAAGTCGCTCTCTACCATCCTCGAGCCGTCTTGTCTGGCGTTCAAAATGGCATCCGCAAACGCTGCAGCGAATAAGCGAACCGAGCGGATCGCGTCATCGTTGCCAGGGATAACGAAATCAATGCCATCGGGATCGCTGTTGGTGTCAACAAGACCAATGACTGGAATGCCTAACTTGCGCGCTTCAGTGACCGCAATCGCCTCATAATCGACGTCTACGACCAGAATCACGTCAGGCAGCCCTCCCATATCCTTAATCCCGCCAAGACTACTCTCTAGTTTGTCCAGCGTTCTCTGACGCGTTAAGGCTTCGTGTTTCGTGAGCTTGGCGAAGGTTCCATCCGATTTCTGTTCTTCAAGGTCTCGAAGGCGGCGGATGGATTGACGAATCGTCTTGTAGTTCGTCAACATGCCGCCTAGCCAGCGCTTGTCTACATAGGGCATACCGCATCGAGAGGCTTCCTCTTTGATGATTTTCCCCGCGCTACGCTTAGTCCCTACAAACAGCACTTTGTTGCGCTTGTTCGCAATTTGGCCGACGAAGGCCAGGGCGGCCTCCAAGGCAGGCACCGTTTTTTCAAGATTAATGATGTGAATGTCGTTGCGAGCCCCAAAAATGTACTCCTTCATTTTGGGGTTCCAGTACCGCTTTTGATGACCGAAGTGAGCGCCTGCCTCTAGCAGGTCGCGCATGCTGACCTGACTCATTTGATTTCCTTTTAATCGGGTTAATCTTCCATACATCCCAGTCCACAACCCGAAGGCACCCATGTCCTGTGTCGATGTATGTGCTTATTTTTTAACGTTTTTCTAACGCTTACTTTCTCTACCGCTCAGCCCCTTACCGTTGGAATACCTTCCTTGATAAGTCGCCCTGAGATTGCACGCGCTTTTTTCGTACCGCCTATCCTTGCCTGCTCGTGTTCCGCGTGTTTGTTGCTGTTTTGGTCGATCTTCGAACAGCCCGGCCCGATCAACGCTCCTGACCCTTTGCCTAGCTTGTTCCGCAGACAAATCCCAGTCATCTATTCTCTTGCACCACCCACACG